>JAJXSV010000322.1 GCA_021784375.1 Actinomycetes bacterium
GTTGGCCTCCTGTGCCGCCACATTCACTGCACCGGGCTGGTACTGCGGGTCGGCGATCACCGGCAGGTACAGGGCCTCGGCCGGCGCGGCGGAGAAGCCGCCGTTGGCCGTGTCGTCCCACTGCATCGGAGTGCGGACGCCGTCGCGATCCTGCAACCAGAAGTTGTCGCCCATGCCGATCTCGTCCCCGTAATAGAGGACGGGCGTGCCGAGCATGGAGAGCAGCAGGCTGTTGAGCAGCTCGATGCGGCGCCGATCGTTCTCGACCAGCGGCGCCAGGCGGCGACGGATACCGAGATTGCTGTAGCCGCGCGGATCCGGTGAGTACACGCGCCACATGTAGTCGCGCTCCTCCTCCGTCACCATCTCCAGCGTGAGCTCGTCATGGTTGCGCAGGAACATGGCCCATTGGCATGAACCGGGGATCTCCGGCGTCTGCTCGAGGATGTCGATGATGCTCGAGCGGTCCTCCTTGGCGATGGCCATGTAGAGGCGGGGCATGAGGGGGAAGTTGTAGTTCATGTGGCATTCGTCGCCATCGCCGAAGTACGGACGCGTGTCCTCGGGCCATTGGTTGGCCTCAGCCAGCAGGATGACCTCGGGGTTCCTGGCGTCGATGCGCTTGCGCAACTGCTTGAGGAAGGCATGGGTCTCGGGCAGGTTTTCGCAGGTGGTGCCCTCGCGCTCGAAGAGGTAGGGGATGGCGTCGAGACGAAAGCCGTCAACGCCGAGTTCCACCCAGAACTCCATGACCTTGAACACGGCCTCCTGCACTGCCGGGTTGTCGAAGTTGAGGTCGGGCTGATGGTGGAAGAAGCGGTGCCAGAAGTACTGGCCGGCGACCTCATCCCAGGTCCAGTTCGACTGCTCGGAGTCAAGGAAGATGATGCGGGCGTCCGGGTACTCCTGCCCGCTGTCGCTCCACACGTAGAAGTCGCGTTCCGGCGAGCCCTTGGGCGCGTTGCGGGCGGCCTGGAACCATGGATGCTGATCCGAGGTGTGGTTGATGACGAGCTCGAAGATCACCCGGATGCCGCGCCGGTGGGCCTCGTCGATGAGATGCCGCGCGTCGTCAAGGCTGCCGTAGATGTCGGCGACGTCCACGTAGTCCGCGATGTCGTAGCCGCCGTCGCGCAGCGGGGAGGGGAAGAAGGGCTGCACCCAAATGGCGTTGACGCCCAGCTTCTCGATGTAGTCGAGCTTGCCGGTGATGCCCGGGAAATCGCCGACGCCGTCGCCGTTGCTGTCGAAGAAGGCGCGAGGGAGGATCTGGTAGATCACCGCGTTCTTGAACCACAGAGGATCGTGGGTGCCGGACATGGTGTTCCTCCATCGAAAGTGGTCGTCCCGAGTGTATGAGCGCGGCGATGGCGGCACAGCGGTGTTGCGCAAGTGCAACCTGTTGCGGCGCAATTGCACCTAGCGGCACGAGGAAATCAGTGCACGATCGAGCAGCTCCGCCAGATGCAGGGGTTCGCTGCCCGGCCTCAGCTCCTCGATCTGGCAGCGGCACCCGAAGCCGTCCGCCAGCATCACCGCTGCTGGGCCCGCTGCGTCGAGGGTGGGGAGCAGCGACTGCTCGGCAATGCGAACCGAGAGCTCGTAGTGCGCGTGCTCGAATCCGAAATTGCCGGCCAATCCGCAGCAGCCGATGGCCTCGTCGACGGCGGCGCCATGCTGGGCGAGGAGCGCACGCTGGGGAGCGGAGGCGAATGCCGCACGCTCGTGGCAGTGGGTCTGCAGCACCACCTGGGCCGGTAAGGCAGGCCACGTCCAGTCCTGCGCCAGCTCACCGAGGATCTGCGCGAAGGTGCGCACCCGTGCGGCCAGTAAGCGCGCGGCTGGTTCGTGGAGCAGTTCGGGCAGATCCTGGGCCAGCGAAGCCGCGCAGCTGGGCTCCAGCACGACGATGGGCAGACTGGGATCGAAGCCGGACAGCACTCGCAGCAGATCCCGCTGCACCTGCTGCGCGGTCTCCAGCTGTCCGGTGGTGATCCAGGTGAGCCCGCAGCAGCCCTCCTCCACCAAGCGCACCGGGATGCCCGCGGCGTCAAGCACGCGTATGGCGGCGCTCACCAGTTGGGGCCGGAAGGAGCGCGTGAAGGTGTCCACGAAGAGCAGCGCGCGTGGTGCGACACCGGGCCTCGCGCTGGCCACGGCAGCAATGGGTTCCGTGGCGAGTCGGGGCAGGCGGCGCCTGGAGGTGATGCCCACCAGCGGCAGCAGACGCTGGAGCAGGCGATTGCCCAGCAGCGCATTGGCCATGCGAGGGGCACGTGCAGCGGTGCGTAGCAGCGCTGGCAGGCGGCCCAGCGAGTAGTGGGTGAGCGGCCTCCGCCGACCTCGGTAATACCGATGCAGTACCGCGGACTTGTAGGTCGCCATGTCGACACCCGTCGGGCAGTCGATGGAACAGGCCTTGCAGGAAAGGCAGTTGTCGAGCGCCTTGACGGCATGCTCGAGCGACACCTCGATTCCGGCCAGCGCATCCTGCAGGACGCGTGCGCGTCCACGTGTGGAATCCACCTCCTGGTGCGTCACCTGGAAGGACGGGCACATGCTGCTGATGTTGGCTGTCACGCACTTGCCGATTCCCACGCACCTTCCCGCTGCCATGCCCAGATCGCCATCGTCGCTGGCCAGCGCGAACGGAGTGCGCAGGTGCACCGGGGCAGCCGGGAGATCGGCGAGCACGCTGGGCCCGTCCACGATGATGCCGGGGTTGAGTACCCCCTCTGGGTCGAAGATGCCCTTGACCTCCGCGAAGCACTGCATCAGCTCCGGTGAGTACATGAAGGGCAGCAACTCGCTGCGTGCGCGGCCGTCACCGTGTTCTCCGGAGATGGATCCGCCGTGCCCGGCCACCGCCTGTGCGGCGTCGCGCAGGAACGCACGCATCCGCTCACGACCCTGTGTCGACTGCAGGTCGAAATCGAAGCGGATGTGCACGCAGCCCGCGCCGAAGTGGCCGTACAGCACACCCGCGAAACCGTGCTGTCGCTGGATCTCCTGCAGGTCCATGAGATAGTCCGCGAGCGCCTCGGGTGGCACTGCGGTGTCCTCCCAGCCCGGCCGGCCCCTGGCCCCGGAGATGAGGTTTGACGCCAGCCCGGCACCTTCCTCGCGTACCTGCCAGAGCGCCTGGCGCTGTGCTGCATCGTGCACCTGCATAACCGACACCACGTGCCCCAGCGCACGCACCTGCGACGCCAGCAGGCCGAGATCGGCGAGTGCGATGGCATCCTCGAATTCCACGTAGAGCCAGGCCTCGCCGTCCGGCAGGCTGGGAACCGATGCCGGCCCGCGCCGTGCCCGCATGGTCGCGACGATGTCTCTATCGATGGCCTCGATCGCGGCCGGGGAATGGGAGAGCAAGGTGGGAACATCCCGGGCGGCATCGATGAGATTCCGGTAGCC
>JAJXSV010000323.1 GCA_021784375.1 Actinomycetes bacterium
ACTCGGCGCGCATCGCCATGAGGCCGGGCATCTCGTTCTCGGCCAGCCGCATCTCATGACGACCGAACTTGGCGAGGGAAAGATCCCGAACGGCGTACTGCAGGCCGTTGGGTGCAGTGGTGATGGAAGGCATGGAAGTCTCCAGACAGAGGTCAGTGGGGAGACGAACGGCACGAGACTTCGATGGTTCGTAGCGTGGGAATGATACCAATCGGCGGTGCTGGTCAGAGCAGCCGATCGAGGTCGGGCTCCAGGAACACGTACTTGGCCGCAGGCACCATGGCGCGCAGCGCGCGCTCGGCGTCGTCGATCCCTCGCGCGATCTCACGCGCGGTCGAGCTTTCGCGGATGGCGATCTTGGCCGCTACCACCAACTCGTCCGGTCCCACATACACGGTGCGCAGGTGGATGACCCGTTCGACGAGGTCCGAGCCCTCCAGCGCCTCACGAATCAGGGCTTCCTCCTGGGGCAGGGCGCCTTCTCCGAGCAACAGGCTCGAGGTCTCCACGGCAAGGAACGCGGCGACGCACACGAGCAGCACGCCCACTGCCACAGCACCCGCACCATCCCAGCGCGCGTCACCGGTGAGCGACGACAGCCCCACGCCGATGAGCGCGAAGATGAGGCCCAGCAAGGCACCCGCATCTTCCAGCAGGATGACGGGTATCTCCGGTGCCCGGCTTTCGCGCAGGTAACGCAACAGGCCGCGGGACCCTCGCGCATGATTGGCCTCGCGAATGGCGGTGCGGAAGGAGAGCCCTTCGAGCACGATCGCCACCGCCAGCACAATCAGCGCGATGCGAGAATCGCTCACCTCGTCGGCGTTCGTGATGCGATGGATGCCTTCGTACAGTGCGAAAACGCCGCCCAACAGGAAGAGCACCACGGAGACCACGAAACCGGAGAGGTAGCGCACTCGCCCGTAGCCGAACTGGTGCTGTGCAGTGGCCTCGCGACGGGAGCCGCGGCCGCCGCCGAGCAGCAGCAGTTGGTTGCCCGAATCGGCAAC
Source organism: Actinomycetes bacterium (assembly GCA_021784375.1). The sequence continues at coordinate 1,011 of JAJXSV010000323.1, forward strand.
CGAATGCACGGCCTCGGAGAGCATGGACGATGAGCCGGTGAAGCCGAAGGCCACGAACTTGGAAACGGCTATGCCCAGATTGGCGCCCAGAGCCGCGAGCACTGCCCGCGTTCCTCCGTCCGTGCTCACGCCTGCTCCGCGCCCGCTGCCAACTTGAGCTTGAGCTCGTCGATGGGTCCGATGGGGGTGGGGTCGATGTGCAGGGCGATGGCCGCGTACACACTTGCCCAGTCGGTGAGGGTGATGAGCGAGGCCAGTCGATGCACGATGTGCTGGCCTTCCGCGGCCACTTCGGTGACCGGCACCTGACGACGCGAGGCGATCTGTTCCACGATCTCAGCCCGCTTGGCCATCTGCGGATGCTCGACGCTGTCACGGAGCACCACCAGCCGGAAACTGCGGGGAGCGTCCTCCTCGCGATCACGGAAGAGATCGTCCAAGGAATTGCCGCTGGCGAAGGGCCCGTCGAAGACGACCACCTGGTTGTGCTGGGATTCAGGGATCTCGCCGTGGATGGCCGGCAATTTGGCGTTCTCCGCCAGCTGCGAGATGGCGCGGTAGGAGGCCACCGGGCCCACTTCGCCGGTGCCCCAGATCATGGGCAACGATTCCGCGAACTGCAGGCCCAGCTGCTTGGCCGGATTCTCGAGCACAGGCACATGCACGCCGCAGCGCTTCGACATGTCATCCGCGATGTCAGCGGCCGCATGCAGCGCTCCCTCATCGACGTTGCAGACGCCCAGCGCATGACCGATCAGCAACAAGGGAGTGAGCAGGGTCCACATCGAGGCGCGAGGCATTCGCCCTTGGACATCAACGGGAATATGCCAAGCATTGCGGGAGGAGGCGATGACCTTGGCAAGCGGGGAGTCGGCGGCGGTAATGCCCACCACAGCGCAGCCACGACGCGCTGCCTCCGCGGCCGCGGCGATGGTCTCCTCCGTGCGCCCGCTGGCGGAAAGGGCGATGACCAGATCACGGCCGCCCACCCACGCCGGAAGCAGGTACCCGCGATGCGAGACCACGGGGATCGACGCATGCGTGTTGGCGAGCGCGGCGATGACCTGGCCGGAGATCCCCGACCCACCCATACCGGTGACGACGATGGCACGCGGGGCTCCCGACGCGACGATGTCCGCGATGGTGGCAGGGCTGGTCTCACGAATTCCGGTGCGAATCTGCGCGCCGCTGCTTGCTGTGGCCTTCAACATCCCGCCGGGATCAGCGGCGAGCATCGCGGCCACATCGTCGAGCAGGAGGTCGTCAGCCATTCGCAGTCGTCCCCGTCGGCAGCAGGACGGGAATGCCGTTGATGACAGGGAAGACCGCGCCGCAACTCGTGCACTTGTAGGAGTCTCCGTCACGAAGCAAGCTGCCGTGATCGGCATGGGGGCAGGCGATGAGTTCCTCGAGCATGTCAGTTCCTCACGATGGCCAGGACTTCGTCGACGAGCGCCTGCACCGCTTCCGGTGTGGGCGCTTCCACGTTGAGTCGCAGCAGGGGCTCGGTGTTGCTGGAACGCAGGTTGAACCACCAGCCCTGACCCTGGAAGGTCACGCCGTCGAGCTCGTCGGTGGTGGTGCGGGAGGCGAAGGCGGTGCGTACAGCGGCCACCTTGGCGGCCGCATCGTCAACGCGGGAGTTGATTTCGCCGGACATGCTGTAACGCTCGTAGGGCGCGAGCATGGACGACAACGTGGTGCCCGCGGGCGTGGTACCGAGTGCACTCAGGGTGTGGAGTGCGGCGAGCATGCCGGAATCGGCATTCCAGAAGTCCGCGAAGTAGAAGTGGCCGGAGTGTTCGCCGCCGAACACCGCACCGGTTTCAGCCATGCGCTGCTTGATGAAGGAGTGGCCCACGCGCGTGCGTACGGGGATGCCACCGTGCTCGGTGATGACTTCGGAGACCGCAGCGGAGGTGATGAGGTTATGGATGATGTGCGCACCGGGATGCTTCGCCAATTCGCGTACTGCGATCAGCGAGGTGAGGGTGGAGGGATTCACGATTTGACCGCGTTCGTCAACGACGAAACAGCGATCGGCGTCCCCGTCGAAGGCCAAGCCGATGTCCGCGCCCTGCTTGATGACGGCCGCCTGCAGATCGCGCAGATTCTCGGGATCGATGGGGTTGGCTTCGTGGTTGGGGAAGTTGCCATCGAGTTCGAAGTAGAGCGGCGTGATCTCGAGCGGCAGCCCCTTCAGCACCACGGGCACGGTGTAACCGCCCATGCCGTTTCCGGCATCCACGACCACCTTGAGTGGGCGGATGCCGGCGATGTCGACCAGGCCGCGAAGGAACGCGCCGTAGGCCTCGGTCAGGTCCTGCTCGCGCACCACGCCTTGCGGGCCCGCGTAGGCGGGAATGCAGATCGG
>JAJXSV010000324.1 GCA_021784375.1 Actinomycetes bacterium
CACACTCATCCATCCGACCTTCGGGGTGGCCTCCATCCTCGATGAGTTGCTCGGCCTTACGGACGTTTTCGAACTCCGGCCACGTATCGGCGTGGCCTCATCAGCACTGGCGCAGGCCCTGCCCGAGGATGAGCGCGTACTTGATGTCGTACGCACGGGCGCCTACGCCATGCTCGGCACCTGGCATGAGGACTACGCCGAACTTGACGACGCGCGGGCCCTGGGCCTGCTCGAGGCCTGGGGTGCGGCGCCGCTCGCTCAGCGCCGCTTCGGCACGCTCTCCGAAGGCGAACGCAAGCGGGTGCAGATCGCAAGGGCGCAGATGGCGGACCCCGAACTGCTCCTGCTCGACGAACCGGCGGCCGGTCTGGATCTCGGGGGCCGCGAGGATCTGGTGAACCGGCTGGGGGCGCTGGCCAACGACGACGCCTCGCCAGCACTGGTGCTCGTGACGCATCACGTGGAGGAGATCCCCGCGGGCGTGACACATGCACTGCTGCTGCGCGAAGGCAGCGTGGTTGCAGCCGGGCCCATCGAGAGCGCGCTCAGCTCGGAGCACCTGAGCCGCGCCTTCGGCCTCCCGCTGCAACTGTTCAGCCGCGAAGCTGAAGGCGGTCGTCGCTTCTGGGCGCAGTTGGCAGGCCACGCCTCGGGATGATCGACTACCAGGACTTCGCCTCCCTGACCGATGTGCAATGGCGTTCACGCATCGAGGTCGAGCGCGGCATCTACATCGCTGAAGGCGGCAAGACCATTGCGCGCGCCTTGCGGGCCGGACATCAGCTGCGCAGTGCCATCAGTGAGGCGCGCTGGATTCCCGGCCTGCTGGCCGCTGGAGTGCCCATGCAGTTGATCACCGAAGCCAGTGAAGCCGAGATGGAGCGCATCACCGGATATCACGTGCACCGCGGCGCGCTGGCGGCCTTCCAGCGTCCGGAACAACCGACACTGGACGAATTGCTGACGGCGTCGCGCCGCCTCGTCATCATCGAGGATGTCGTGGATCACGCGAACATCGGCGCCATCATGCGCTCGGCCGCAGCCTTCGAAATTGATGCCGTGCTCCTCACCCCAGCCTGCGCCGATCCCTTGTACCGGCGCTCCATCAAGGTCTCCATGGGTGCGGTCTTCTCCGTGCCCTGGACGCGCATCGAATGGACACAGGATCTGGCACGGTTGCATGCTTCGGGCTTCCAATCCCTGGCGCTGACGCCGGCGGAGGACGCGCTCGACATCCGGCAGCTCGATGCAAACCTGCGCACCCAACCTCTGGTGCTGCTCCTCGGCACCGAAGGCGAGGGCCTGACTCCGACCGCCCAGGCCGCCAGCAGGCATCGTGTCCGTATCCCCATGGCGCATGCTGTGGACTCGCTCAACGTGGCTGCGGCCGCCGCCGTGGCCTGTTACGAGCTGACGCGCTGAGCCCTGGATGCTCGCCTGCCGCAAGGCGAACGGCCACAATGGGAGGGTGAACATGGACGTTGATGCCCGTGCCGGTTGGCTTTCCCGCGAGGATCTGCAAAGCGCACGTGAGCGCCTCCCCATCCTCTATGTCGATGCCGTACCGGTGATGGTGAACGCAGTTGGTGCCGTGACCCATATCGGGCTGCTGCTGCGCGCTATGCCGGATGGATCCATCAGCCGCACCATCGTCTCCGGCCGCGTGCAGTACGGCGAACGCATCCGCGACGCCATCGTCCGGCATCTGGAGAAGGACCTGGGCAATCTGGCACTTCCTCGTCTGGGCGCATCCATCCAGCCCTTCGCCATCAACGAGTATTTCCCCGATCCCTCCGTCACCGGCTTTCATGATCCACGACAACACGCGGTCGCGCTGGCCTTTGTGGTGCCTTGCGACGGTGAATGCGTGCCCTCGCAGGGGGCACTGGAATTCAGCTGGCTCACGCCTGAGGAGTGCGCGTCGCAGGCCGTTCGCGCGGAGATGACCGGGGGTCAGGACCGCGTGGTCATGGCGGCGCTTGCCAACGTGGGGCTGCTCCCGTAGTGGACCGCTGGATCCACGAATCGTGGCGCGATCTGCTGGCACCGCATCGTGACGCGGTACAGGCCCTGCTCGCGGCGTGTGAGCCGGGCACCTGGCCGCAGCGCGGCGACGTCTTCCACGCCCTGGCCGTGCCTCGTGATGCGGTACAGGTGGTGATCGTGGGCCAGGATCCCTATCCCACGCCCGGGCACGCCCACGGGCTGGCCTTCTCGGTGCCCGATACCGTGCAGCCCCTTCCCAAGAGCCTCGCCAACATCTTCCGGGAGTTGCACGACGACCTGGGCCTGACCCGCACCCGTGGTGATCTCAGCGACTGGGTGGAACAGGGGGTGCTGCTGCTGAACCGAGTGCTCACGGTGCGCGCCGGACAGCCTGGTTCGCATCGCGGACGCGGGTGGGAGGCCTTCACGGAGGTGGTGCTGCGTGCCGTGGAACCTGCGGCCGTGGTGCTGTGGGGCAATGACGCCCAGACCGCCCGGCCCTTCTTCCCGGCTGCCCGGGTCATCGCTTCGGCGCATCCCTCACCGCTTTCGGCCCATCGCGGCTTCTTCGGCAGCCGTCCCTTCAGCCGGGTCAATGCGGCGCTGGAGGAGGCCGGGAGGGCCCCCCTGCACTGGGCCTGAGGCGACGCGACGCGCCCGTGATTACCAACGCATCCGTAACCTACGGTCCCGTAAGATACGCCTCCGTAGGTTTCTGATGGGAGCGTCCATGAGCAGAGCAGCGACCCTGCCCACGATCATCCAGGGCGGCATGGGTGTGGCCGTGTCGGACTGGCATCTGGCCTCCGCTGTGGCCGGAGCCGGGCAGCTCGGCGTGGTCTCAGGGACGGCGCTGGACGCCGTCATGGCCCGGCGCCTGCAGAACGGCGACCCGGACGGCCACATGCGTCGCGCACTCGAGGCCTTCCCCTTCCCGGCCATCACCGAAGAGCTGCTCAGCACCTACTTCCTCCCCAACGGTCGGGCAGGCAAGCCCTACCGTCCCATTCCCAAGACCACCATCGATCACAACCCCAAACACGAGATGCTGTCGGTCGCTGCCAATTTCGCCGAGGTCTGGCTGGCCAAACAATCAGGCGGCCGCGTCGGCATCAACTTCCTCACCAAACTGCAGATGGCCACTCCCGCGGCCATGTTCGGCGCCATGCTGGCCGGCGCCGACGCAGTGATCATGGGCGCCGGCATCCCGCGTGAGATCCCCAAGTTGATGGATGATTTCGCAGCCGGCCGGGTGGGTTCCGTGGGCGTCGACGCCATCCTGCCCGAGGGCATGGAAACACCGAGGCTGGCCTTCGACGCCGCTGTCACCTTCGGCGAGCGGCCGACACTGCCGCGACCCGCATTCCTCGCCATCGTCACCTCGGAGACGCTCGCC
>JAJXSV010000325.1 GCA_021784375.1 Actinomycetes bacterium
TCAGTTTGGTCTGAGCAGCAGCCTAGGTGATCACCGTGGCTGCCGGCCGCAGCGCACTTCCGTGCGCTGAACCCGTAATCATCAAGCGCACCCCGTTCGCGCTCTACCCGGGCAAGGGCCGAGCCACCGGCGGCGTGCGCTGCCACGGCTTCCGCAAGGGCGAGGACCACCTGGCATTCGCGGCCATCACGCCGGCTGAACCGCGGCTGGCCGGACCATCCGGAGCTCCCGTCGACGCCCCCGAACTCAGTGAGCGCCGGGACGGGACCGGTGCCCCGCTCCAGGACGTGGTAGAGGCCGCGGGCTAGTCACTCGGCGCTGCCGCCGGAGGAGTGACCGGGGAATACCCCGAAATTGGGGTCGATGAGTGGTGCCGCATTGTTCACCGCGGTGGCGGCCTCGCCGAAACCCACCGCGATCAGAGGCACGCGTCCCTCGTAGGCCGCGATGTCGCCGCAGGCAAGTACGCGCGGCAGATTGGTGAACATGGCGGTGTTCACCTTGATGTGCCGCTTCTCGAGTTCCAGCCCCCAGTCCGCCACCGGACCGATGTTGGCGACGAAGCCGAGCGCGGCCACCAGGGTGTCACAGGGCAGCGCCTCCTCAACCCCGTCAACCTTGCTCCTCACCGTGACCGAGCGGACCAGCTCGTCACCGTCAACGGCGGAGACCTCAGCATTGACGATGAGGCGCACCCCAGCATCACGCACCATGTCCACCGTGCTGGCATGGGCACGGAAGGCGTCACGGCGATGCACGATGGCGATGGATTTGGCGATATCCCGCAGGCTCCACGCCCAGTCGAAGGCGGAATCACCACCACCGACGATGACCACATCCTTCCCAGCATGCTCCTGCAGCGAGGGCACGAAATAGACCATGCCCTTGCCCGCCCACTCCCCACCCGTGGGCAGCGGTCTTGGCGTGAAGGAACCGATACCACCGGCGATGATTACGGCCTTGGCCCGCACAACCTCTCCGGTATCACAGGTGAGCGTCACACCCTCCGAATCGCTCTGCAGGTCCATCACCTTCCGTTCCAGCAGATAGGTGGGGCTGTACGCGGCGGCCTGCTGGGCCAGATTGCTCACCAGGTCCCGGCCACGAATGGCCGGAATGCCGGCAATGTCGAAGATCTCCTTCTCGGGATACATGGCGGTCACCTGTCCGCCGAGCTCGGGTAGGACGTCGATCACGACCACGGAAAAACCCCGGAAGCCGGCGTAGTAGGCAGCAAAAAGGCCGGCAGGGCCGGCACCGATGATCGCGAGGTCAGCGTTGTGATCGGACATGCGCTGAAGGCTAACGGGCGGCCCTCATCGGGCAAGGGCCATTAGCATCCCGGCATGACCTACCTCGCCCAAGAGCACGGATTTCCCGACGACGTGTTCGCCGATGTGGTGGCTGCCAACGCCACCTACGCCCGCAATTTCAAGGACGCTCACCTCACCGGCAAAGCCGTGCAGGGCCTCGCCATCATCACCTGCATGGACTCCCGCATAGAGCCACTCGCGATCGTGGGCATGCGCCCCGGCGATGTGAAGATCATCCGCAATGCCGGTGCCCGTGTCACCGAAGATGTGCTGCGGACCCTCGTTCTCGCCACCCATCTTCTGGGTGTGCGACGGATCCTGGTGATGCCCCACACCGATTGCCGCATGGCCTCGGGCACTGAGGCTGAGGTCCATGCGCAGATCCTTGCCGCCTCTGGCATGGACACCCGTTCCCTCGAGATCCGCACCGAGCGTGATCAGGAGCAGGCGCTGCGCTCCGACCTCACCCGCATCCGCGCCTTCCCACTGCTGCACCCGCAAGTGGACGTCGCCGGGGCCATCTACAACGTCAGCTCCGGATTGCTGCAGCCCTTCCGGGGCTGACCCGCACATGGCTCTGGACTAGCCATGGACCCACAGGACCGTGGTCGTGACACAAACTTGGCGGCTCCAACTGTCAGCGTTTGCTGGTCGGAAGGAACCAGCACATGGAGCGGCGCGACGCCTCGCTTGGTGCCTTCCTCTCGCTGCTCGCCGCGCAGTCGCGTCCCTCCGCCATCGCCCGGGCCATCGCCCAGGGCCCACTGCGTTCCATCGGTGCTGACCTCGTCATGCTGCACGGCGCACGTGAACAACGGCTCGAGCTCCGGGCCCAAGCGGGACTGACAGCCCCGCAACGCCGGCTCTGTGCCCTGCTGCCCCTGCCCTCGGCCACCGCGCAGGCGGCTACCTACCGCAGCGCGCAGGAGCATCTCGTCGATGGCAGCGCGCTCACGGCCGAGTTCCCACTAATGCACCCTCTGGGACTGCCCGCTCGCGGCGAGTACCTGTTCCTGCCCTTGCTTGCTGCGGCACGGCCGGTCGGTGTTCTGTCCATCCACGCCCCGCAGAGCATCGAGCGCAGTTGGGAGTTCCGCGACGCCACAACCGTCGTGACATCCGCCCTCACCCTCTGGCTGCTCGCGCAGTATCCCGAGGACGAGTTCCCGCCGCCTTCGGAGGCACGCCTGCAGCTCACGCCACGGCAACTGCGCGTGCTCGCCGCCATTCGCGAGGGTCATGCCAATGCCGCCATAGCGACCGACCTTGGCTTCTCCGTGGGAACCATCAAGGCGGATATCACGGCGATGTCGGCACTGTTCGGCGCCGTGGGACGCAATGACCTGGTGCGCAAGGCAGAACGCGCCGGCTTCTAGGCCTCACACATCGATGCGAGCCCGATCGAGGGTGGCAGCACCCTGCACGATGAAGTCCTTGCGAGGGGCCACCTCTGACCCCATAAGCAGATCGAACACCCGTTCCGCCGCCTGCACGTCAGACATGGTGATGCGACGCAACGTGCGGGTGCGCGGATCCATGGTGGTCTCGCGCAACTGCTTGGAGTCCATCTCGCCCAGACCCTTGTACCGCTGCACCGGGTCGCGCCAGCGCCGTCCGCTGGCCTTCAGGCCCCTCAGGGTCTCGCGCATCTCGGCATCCGAGTAGGTGTAGCGGACCTCGGCTGGAGTGCGTCCCGAGGCCACGATATCGATGCGGTGCAGCGGGGGCACTGCCGCGAATACACGACCGCTCTCCAGCAGCGGCCGCATGTACCGATGGATGAGCGTGAGCAACAGCGTGCGAATATGCGCACCGTCGACGTCCGCGTCCGACATCAGGATGATCTTCTGGTATCGCGCCTGGTCAAGGTCGAAGGTGCGTCCTGACCCCGCACCGATGACCTGGATGATCGACGCGCATTCAGCGTTCTTGAGCATGTCGGCAAGCGACGACTTCTGCACGTTCAGGATCTTGCCGCGGATGGGCAGGATGGCCTGGAACTCGGAGTTGCGGGCATCCTTCGCAGTGCCGAGTGCACTGTCCCCTTCTACGATGAATAGTTCGGTCT
>JAJXSV010000026.1 GCA_021784375.1 Actinomycetes bacterium
CAGGCGGGCACGGGTGTCGAGCAACTCGGGGTTGCCGAATACCTCCCTCAAGCCGCTCTTGAAGGCCTGCACGTCGAAGCCGGGCACCGGAGGCAGCGTGGGGACGGCCTCGAGGTCCCAGTACTTCATGAGGAAACCCGCGATCGCCGGGTCCTGCATGGTCTCGTGCGCGTAGCGGTAGCCGCTGAGGTAGCCGAAGTAGGTGAGGCCCTGGTGCGCCGCGTTGAGCAGGCGCAACTTCACCATCTCGTAGGGCGCGACGTCATCGACGATGAGACAACCGACATCCTCGTAGCGCGGACGTCCCTGGGGGAAGTGATCCTCGATCACCCACAGGCAGAAGGGCTCGCTGACGACCGGCCACTCATCATGCACCCCGGTGAGTTGGTCGGCCTCGGTGATGTCGGTGGCGGCGGTGACGGGCGTGATGCGATCGACCATGGAATTCGGGAAGGCCACATGCTCCTCGATCCAGGCCGCGAGTTGCGGATCCTTGAGGCGCGCGAAGGCGGAGAACATGCGATGCGCCACTTCGCCGTTGCCTTGGATGTTGTCGCAGGACTGCACGGTGAAGGGTGCGATGCCGGCGTCACGACGACGACGCAGGGCTTCAGTCACGTAGCCGAACACCGTGGTCGGAAGGGCACCCGCGGCAGCGTCCGCGACGATTCCGGGGTTGGTGGTGTCGAACTCGCCGGTGACCCGATCGAAGTTGTATCCGCCCTCGGTGATGGTGAGCGACACGATGCGCACATTGGGGTCGGTCATCTGCGCGAGCACTGCCTCCGGATCATCAGGGCCGAAGAGGTACTTGGCAAGGCTGCCGATGATGGCGGGCTCGCGCGAGCCGTCCGGGTGCTTCAGCGTGAGCGTGTAGAGACCGTCCTGCGGATCGAGCGCATCCTTCATGCGCCGATCGCCGGGCAGCAGCCCGACTCCGCAGATGGCCCAGTCCAGTGCCTCGCCCTTGTTCATGAGCATGTCGAGGTACATGGCCTGGTGTGAGCGGTGGAAGGCGCCGACCCCGAAGTGGACGATGCCGATCTGCAACTTCGAGCGGTCGTAACCGGGCCTGGCGACCCCGGCGCTGACATCCTTGAGCGTTGCGTTGCTGAGCCGGGTCATCGGCTTCACTCACCCTTTCCTAGGTCAATCCCAGCGACGAATCCGCCGCCGGGTTCACACGCCGATCGCCGCGCGGGCGAAGGTGCGGTAGTGCTGGTACGCGGCTTCCAGTCGTTCCCCGCTGGCGGGATCCGGCTGGAAGCGATCCACGATGCGCGTCGCGCGCGCAGAGGCGTCATCGATGCCTCCGTACACACCGATGCCGATCCCCGCGAGCATCGCTGAGCCGCGTGCTCCTGACTCCTCGGTGTCCGAGCGCACCACCTCGCGCTGCATGGTGTCGCTGATGAGTTGGCACCATGCGGGGTTGCGCGCAGCGCCACCGGTGAGGTGGATGGGCCCGGTGGCCCGGATGCGCTCTGCGAGCATGTCGAGGTGATGCCGATGGTTGAAGGCCACACCGCCGATGACGGCAGCCAGCAGGTCCTCACGACGATGCCAACCGCGGACCTCCAGGAAGCGGGCGCCGGGATTGGTACCTGCCGGCGCCCCGTACAGGTAGGGGAGGAACACCGGCAGGGCCGGGTCACGCTGCAGTCGAGCCACCGCGGCGGGCACCAGTTCGGCGAGCGCCGAGACCTCCCAGCCGAAGGTCGAGGCCGCCCAGTTCACATTGCTGGCGCTCGCCGGCGACGTGGACATGTGCAGCCAGCGGTCGGCGCGAAGTGACGCGCGCGTGTGCCAACGCGGATCGGGAGATGGCGCGTCCGACATCACCTGGTTGATGCTCCAGGTACCGAGGATCACCGACACAGCACCGACACCGACGGCGCCTACACCGAGCGCCGCCGCGTGCACGTCGTGCGCTCCTGCAACCACGGGGGTGCCGGCGCGCAGACCGGTGAGCTCGGCGGCTGATTCGGTCACGCTGCCGACGACGTCCGATGCAGCCGAGATCGGCGTCAATAGGCGCCGGGCGCCGGTGACGCGGGAGAGATCCAGCGCACGATCGGACCAGGCGTGCGTGTGCATGTCAGCGAACGAGCCGCTCGCGTCACTCACATCGGTTCCGGCCACACCGGTGAGCTTGAAGCGCAGCCAGTCCTTGCAGTTGCCGACGTGATCCGCTGCCGCCAGCGACTGCGGCTCATGTTCGGCCAGCCACAGGAGCACGGCACCGGGTGAAGCGGGGAACAGCACCTGCCCGATGGATGCCAGGAGCTCCTGCCCAGCCGTGTGCTCAAGCAGCTCCGCTTGTGCCTGTGCCCGCGAGTCGGTGGCGAGGATCGAGGGCCGAACCGCATCCCCCTGACGCGTGAACAGGTAGACACCGTCGCTGTGGCCGCACGCGCCCACGCCACGAACGCGAGCCGGGTCGACGCCGTCGAGGCAGACCCGCACGGCTTCCGCCACCGCACGCCATTGCGCCTCCATGTCGTGCTCCTGCCACGTGGAGTCGGTCTCGACGTGTGGGACATGGCTCTGACCCAATGCCACCTGACGGCCGTCCTCGTCGACGAGGACGGCCTTGGTCACGGTGTGCCCGGCATCGATGCCGAGCAGCAGGCTGTCGGAACTCACGCCCAGCCCAAGGCCTTGGCGTTCTGGGCCCAGGCGACCCGGCCGTCCTTCATGTAGGCGGCGATGGCGTTCACCACCAGGTCCGCGGACGTCTTGTTGGTGCCGATGGAGTCACCGCCGAAGTGCGTCGTCATGGTGACGTTGTCGAGCGAGCGGAAGGGGCTGTCCGCCGACAGCGGCTCCGAGTCGTACACGTCAAGGCCGGCCCCCGCGATCTGGTCGGTCTGCAGGGCATGGATGAGCGCCTGCGTGTCCACCAGTCGGCTGCGCGCACAGTTGATGAAGAAGGCGGTCGGCTTCATCGCTTCGAAGTGCTCGGTGGTGAAGAAACGCTCGGTCTCCGCGGTGAGCCTGGCCTGGATGAGCACGAAATCGGAGACGCGGCAGAGTTCCACGAGGTCGTCCATCCTGGTGACGCCCGCTTCGGCAGCCGCCGCGTCGGAAAGATAGGGATCGTAGACACGCAGGTCGGATCCGAAGCCCTGCATCTTGGAGGCGAAGGAACGCCCGACGTGGCCCAGGCCCACCATGCCCACGACGCTGTCCCGCAGCTCGATGGAAGTGTGCGGGAACTCCTTGCGCCAGCCGCCGGTGACGATGCTCGTGTGCGCGCGACCGATGTTGCGCGTCTCCGCCAGCATCAGGCCAATCTGCAGTTCGGCCACAGCGCTGGCGTTGCGGCCGAAGGCTGGCACCACGCCGATGCCCCGCTCGTCAGCACGGTCGAGGTCCACATTCTCCAAGCCAGCGCGAGCAACGGCGATCAGCTTGAGCCTGGGTCCGGCGTCGATCAGCTGCTTGTTGAAGGGCGAGAAGTGACCGCAGATGATGTCCGCGTCCTTGACCGCCTCCAGCACCTGGGGCGGGCAGGGAACGGCATTGGGGCCCTGGAACTCCATGACCTGTTGGGCCGTGTGCTGTCCCTTCTTCCCGCCCTCGAGTGCCGTGACGATGGTCTCGACATCGAGACCGGACCGCGAGAGTGCATCGACGTAGTAGTGGGCTGCGATGAAGTCGTCACCGACGATCGCTACCTTGAGTGTCATTTCCTTGGCTCCATTGTGATCTTGCGACCGATGCCGCTCTTGAACTGCTCGATGGCCCTGCCGTACTGGTCAAGGTCAAACCTGTGACTGATCATCACGTCCGGCTGCAACAGACCTGACGCCAGCAGCTCGCCCGCTCGATCGAAGCTGTGCACCAGCGACATGGTGCCGGTGATGGTGATCTCCTTGTTGTACACACGGAATGGCTCGTACTCCACCTTGGCGTCGACCTCGGTGACGCCGAATTGGTGGAAGATGCCACCGGGTGAGACCCGCGAGAGACCGTCACGGATGGCGCCGAGCGAGCCAGTGCAGTCGACGACGACCTCCCACCCGTAGGGCTTGTCGAAGCCAGCGGCGCTCGTGGCGGTCGCCGTGCAGCCGAGCAGTTCGGCGGTGGCCAAGCGGTCGACGTTGATGTCGATCATGGTCACCGAGGCCGCGCCGTGGCGCTTGGCCATCTCCATCATCACCAGGCCCATGGTCCCCGAGCCGTAGATGAGGTAGTGGTCGGCAGGGTTGCGGGGCAGCACATCGAAGGCATGCACCGCGCATGACACGGGCTCGATGAGGCCGGCATCGCGTGTCGCCAACTGCTCCGGCAGCACATAGAGGTTCGTGACCGGAACCGCGACGTACTCGGCTGCACCGCCGGAGATGTTGATACCGAAGGCCGTGAAGTTCTCGCACAGATTGGCCTTGCCGCGCTTGCAGAAATGGCAGCCATGACACGGGATGTTGGGGTCCACTGCCACGCGCGTGCCGAGCTTGATGTGCGAGGCCGCGCTGCCCACCGCCACCACGGTGCCGGCGAACTCGTGGCCGGGGATGATGGGCATGGGTGACAGTGCGAACTTGCCCTCGAGGATGTGGAGATCGGTGCCGCAGATGCCCGAGGTCACCACTTCCACGATGACCTGATCCGGCGCAGGCGTCGGATCGGGCACCTGCTCCACGGAAACGATCCCCGGGCCCTGGATGACCGCCGCCTTCACTACTTCACGGCTCCCATGGACAGACCGCGCACCAGCTTGTCCTGCGCGGCGACACCGGCGATGACCACCGGCAGCGAGACCAGGGTTGACACTGCGGCGAGGTGCGCGAAGAAGAGGCCCTCGCTCGTGATGAAGCTGATCAGCGCGACCGGTCCGGTGCCCGATTGGGTGGCGGTGAGATTCACCGCCAGCAGGAATTCGTTCCAGGCGAAGATGAAACTGATGAGCGCGCTGGCTGCAATGCCGGGTGTGGAGATCGGCGCGAGCACCCGACCCATGATGCGCAAGGTGCCGCAGCCGTCGAGCTCAGCGGCCTCTGTGATCTCACGGGGCACCTCTGCGAGGAACGAGCGCAGCATCCACACCAGCAACGGCATGTTCATCGTCGTGTAGAGGACGGCGAGGGCCCAGATGTTGTCGAGCAGGTGGATCTGCTTGACGATCAGGTAGATCGGAAGCAGCGCCGCGATGGGCGGCAGGAACTTCGTGGACAGGAAGAAGCTCATGACGTCGCGATAGCGCGGCACCGGCCGCACCGACAGCGCGAAGGCCGCGGGGAAGGCGAGCAGGATGGCGAGCGCCGTAGAGACGCTGGCCGCGATCAGCGAGTGCCAGAGGTAGGGCAGGACATCCTGGGCGAAGACGTCGTGATAGTTGGCCCAGCTGATCTTGGCGAACCAGGTGGGAGTCGGGGTGGCGGCGTCACGCTCGTCCCGGAGGCCGATGACGACCATCCAGAGCACGGGGAAGAAGAAGAAGACACCGATCAACCAGGTGATGGTGGTGGTGGCCCAGCGGCCAAGGCGTCGTTGGCTCATCGTCCGGAGTCCTCTACAAGGCTGGAGAGCGTGCGGAGTGCGAAGGTGGAGACGATGATCGTGAGGATCACCACGACCACGCCGGCGGCCGCAGCTTCGCCGTAGGCGGATTTGCGGAACATCGTGAGGTAGATCTCGTAGGGCATCGTCGTCGACGCTGAGCCCGGCCCGCCCTGCGTGATGGTGAACACCGCGTCCATGCTCTGCGAGATGTAGATGGTGCCGAGCACCACCGCGAGCTCGATGTACGGGCGCAGGTGGCTGAGCGAGATGTAGCGGAAGATGCGCCAGGGGCCGGCGCCGTCCATGCTCGCCGCCTCCAGGATGTCCGGGGACTGGCTCTGCAGTCCCGCCAGGAGGATGAGCATCATGAAGGGTGTCCACTGCCAGATCATGGGGATGGCAACGGCAATGAGCGGCCTATCGGAGACCCAGTCGGTCTGGATGATCGAGGGGTTGCCGAACTTGTTCAGGATCTGCGTCATGACGCCATTGATCAGGCCGTAGGTGGGGTTGAACATGATGTGCTTCCACATGAGCATGGCTGCCACTGGCGTCACGAGGAACGGCGTGATCAGCAGCGTGCGGAGCAGCCCACGTCCGAGGAACTTGCGATCGAGGAGCACGGCGAGTGCCAGACCGAGGATGACCGCCACGATCACCACTGCGGCGGTCAGGAAGATCGTGTGCACGAGCGCATCGCGCATGCGGTTGTCACCGAGCACGGTCTGGAAGTTCTGCAGGCCCGCGAAGTGGCGCTCATCCGGGTACATGATGTTCCAGTTGAAGGTCGAGATCACCAGTGTCACCACGAATGGCAACTGGGTGAGGACGACGATCACCAGAAGCGCCGGAAGCAGCGGACCACGTCTGGCCCACCGCTGGCGGGCGGGCGGCTTCTCGTGGGGTGCGCGGGCAAGCACGCTTTGCGTCGACATGGACGCCTCCTGAACTCAACGTGTGCGGCGGAAGACGGCGCCGGGCCGATGGGACGATGCACGTCGCTCGCAGGCGAGCGTCCGCTGGGGAGCCGACTCGCGGCGATCAGGATCGGCGCAGGCGACGCGTTGCGACGCGAACTGCCACGGCGTCATGCGCGGGCGCGGTTGGCGCCGTCGGTGGTGGGTTGTCGGGGTGTGTGGGAGGGCCCAGGGCCCTCCCACACACCGCCTTCATCTAGCGATTGACGGTGGCCGCATCACTGCGGCGCATCATCACTTCTTGTACTTGGCTCCGACGGCCTTCGCGTAGCCCTCGCCCTTGTCCAGCGCGGCCTTGACCGACTGCTGTCCGGCAATGGCGGCGGAGACTTCCTGTGCCACCTTGGTGCCGAGGTCAGCGAACTCGGGGATCGCGATGAACTGGACGCCGACGACGCCGGCGGGGCGGTTCAGCGGCAGCGGGCGGGTCGGGTTGACCGGGTCGACACCCTTGATGGAGTCGAGCACGATCTTGTAGTACGCCTTGGTCGCGGCCTGGTACTGCGGGATCGCGTAGGTGGAGGCACGCTTGCCGTCCGGCACGCGGTTCCAGCCGAGCGTCTTGCCCACGAGTTGCTCGTAGTCCTTGCTGGTTGCCCAGCTCATGAACTTGTACGCGGCGTCGGCCTTCTTGGAGGCGCCTTCAAGCGCGAATGCCCATGCCCACAGCCAGCCCGAGCTCTTGGTCTTGACGGTCGGGGCGAAGGCGTAACCGAACTTGCCCGCGAACTTCGAGAACGAGGGGGACTCGATCGACGAGGTGGCCGAGGTGGCGTCGTACCACATGGCCGCCTTGCCCTGTGCCATGGCGTTGTCGCACTCGGTGAAGCCGGACTGGGCCGCACCGGGCTCGCCGTACTTCCGCACCAGGTTGACGTAGAAGTTCACAGCGGCGGAGAACGGCTTGGAGTTGACCTGCGCGTTCCACTTCTTGTCGAACCACGTGCCACCGTAGGTGTTCACGACCGTGGTGAGCGGCGCGAAGAGCTCGCCCCAGCCCGGAAGGCCACGCAGGCAGATGCCGGCGACGCCCTTCTTCTTGTCCGTGAGCTTGGCAGCCGCGGCGGCAACCTGCGCCCATGTCGGGTGCAGCGGGATCTTCACGTGGGCCTTGGCAGCCAGGTCCTTGCGGTACATGAGCATCGACGACTCACCGTAGAAGGGGAGACCGTAGAGCTTGCCGCCGGTCGAGAGGCCGGACTTCATGGCCGGGAGCACGTCCTTGATGTCGTACGCGGCATCGGCCTTGACCTGGGCGTCGAGCGGCTGCAGCCAGCCCTGCTTGCCCCAGATCGGGACCTCGTACATGCCGATCGTGACGACGTCGTACTGGCCGGCGCCGGTCGCCACGTCCTGCGTCACCTTGTCGCGCAGTTCGTTCTCGGGGAGGATCGTGATGTTCACCTTGATGCCGGTCTTGGCGGTGAAGTTGGCGTCCACGAGACCCTTGAGGTCGTTCATCTGCGGGTTGCCGACCATCAAGACGTTGATGGACTGGTCGGCCGCATGCGCCGGAACCGACATTCCGGCCGCGGCAATCGCTGCCACGGCACATGCCGCAGCGGCAGCGCGTGCCTGCTTGCTGAGATACTTCACTTGTCCTCCTGAAGGCCGCATCCGGATTTCCGGGTGCGGGGTTTTGGGTGGGTGGATCAGGACCGCTCGGGTACCAACCATTCGGTCCGGATCTCGCGTCGGGGGACGGTGGGCCCGCCAGGGCTCACCGTCCTCGGGCTGAGGCACGAGGTCGCACCCCAGGACGCTGCTTGTGTCACGCATGCGACGAGGTCTTCCCCGTCTGCGGCGGCTGCTACGTATCCCGCAACAGTCGCATCTCCGGCGCCAACGGTGTTGACGACGTCGATTGCCGGCGGCGTGACCGCCAGCACGTCTGATCCTGCGCACGCGACGCCCGTGTTCCCGCCATCACTGACGAGCACGGCACCGCCGGTGCGCCGGGAGAGGTCGCGGGCGGCGTCCGCCAACGACTGCACGCTGGAGATCGCGGTGCCGAGCAGCGCTTCCAGCTCATCCTTGTTGGGCTTCATGAAGTCCGGTCGATGGGTGATCGCGGTGGCGAGCGCGGGACCGGAGGTGTCGATCGCGAGCTTGGCTCCGCAGCGGTCCGCGGCGGCCCGGAGCGCAGCGAAGAGCTCGTCCGCGTCGGACTCCAGCACCGAACCGGCCACCACGATCCACGACACGCGGTGCTGGTCGATCACCGCGGAGACCGCGTCGACGAGGGCCCGCCGAGCATCCGCGCCCAAGGCACCCACCGGCGCGTTCACCTTGGTCGAGGCGTTCGTGAGGAGCGTGGTGTTCACACGCATCTCGGGTCCCGCAGGAACGGTCCGCACATTGAGGCCCAGCTCCGCGGCCAGGGATTGCCACAGGACCCCCAGCGGGCTGGACGGAACCGGGGCCAGCGCGATCGTCTCGACGCCGTTGGCATCGAGCACAGCGGACACGTTCACGCCCTTGCCCGAGGCCTCCACGCTGGTCGAGGTGGCACGGTTGACGGCGGCCACTTCCACGCGATCCACGACATAGGTGAGGTCCACCGCGGGGCTCGGCGAGACGGTGAGGATCATGGGAGCACCACCTCGACGCCCAGGGCCTCCGCGCCGCGCAGGAAGGCGGGATCGGCGTCGTGATCAGTGAACAGGCAGTCGAACTGACCGAGCGTGGCGAAGCGGATGAAGGAGTTCACGTTCAGCTTCGAGGAGTCCACGGTGAGCCAGATCTGACGAGCGGCACGGATGGCGGACGACTTCATGGCCGCGACCGCAGCATCCGGGCAGGTGCAGCCGCGCTCGATGGACACGCCGTTGGCGCCGATGATGGCCACATCCACCACCAGGTCGGCAAGCTGGTCGCGACCGGTCGGATCGGAGACGGCGAGTGTGTTCGTGCGCACCCGGCCCCCGATGAAGAAGACGGACGTATTGGGCTTGGAGGCCAACGACATCGCGGTGGGCAGGGCGGCGGTCACCACGGTGACCGGCTCCGAGGGGTTCCACGTCTCGGCGATCACCTGGGCCGTTGAGCCCTCGTCGATGAAGACGGCGCCGACACCGGCGAGTCGAAGCACCACCGCGTCGGCGATGGCCTGCTTCTCCGCGAGGAAGTTGGCGCGGCGGTTCCAGAGCGGGATCTCGAACAGCGAGCCCTCGACCGGTATGGCTCCCCCGTGCACGCGCTTGACGAGGCCCTTGTCCTCCAGCTCGTCCAGGTCCCTGCGGACGGTCTCCTGGGTGACTGCCAACTCGGTGGCGATCTCCGCCACGTTGAGCCGACCTTCGCGCCTCGCCTTGGCGACGAGCAGCGCGCGCCGTTCCTCAGGAAACACTCTGCTCCCTCGAACTGCAGTGCCTGGATTGTTGGACGAATGAAGCATCACGCAGACACCCCCACAATTTCAAAGAATCTTCAATAACAACTTGATAACTTATCGCAGAGACTGTCACGTCCATACACAGACAAACGCAGATTCTTCACGTACGCTGTAGATAACCGCTGGCACGCGGCCGGAGAGCAGGATCGGGTCATGAGCCTTCGCACCACCGCCGACCTCGTGACGAGCGCTCGCGGTCGGGGGGCAGGCGTACCCGCATTCAACGTCATCACGCTGGAGCATGCGGAGGCCATCGCCACCGCGGCGGAACGCGTGGGGCTGCCCGTCATCCTCCAGGTCAGCGAGAACGCCGTGCGGTTCCACGGCGCGCTCGCACCGATCGCCGCGGCCTGCGCATCCGTCGCCGCGGCCTCAACGGCCGAGATCGCCCTGCACCTCGACCACGTCGAGGACTTCGCCCTGCTCGAGCAGGCAGCCGATTGCGGCTTCTCCTCGGCCATGTTCGACGCGGGCGCGCTGCTGTACGACGCCAACGTGGAGGCCACGCGACGGGCAGTGCGGTGGGCGCACGAGCACGGGCTGTGGCTGGAAGCGGAGCTCGGCTACGTCGGGGGCAAGGAGAACTCCCCCGTGAGCGCGCATGCCAAGGGCGTCCGCACCGACCCCGACGAGGCCACCCGCTACGTCGCGGACACCGGCGTTGATGCATTGGCGGTGGCCGTCGGCAGTTCGCATGCGATGGTGGAGCAGACCGCACAACTCGACCTGGCGCTCATCGCCCGCTTGGCTGAGGCCCTCGATGTGCCGCTCGTGCTCCACGGATCCTCCGGTGTGCCACTCGATCAGCTCAGCGCAGCCGTGAGCGCCGGCATGCGCAAGGTCAATGTGGGAACCGCACTCAACATCGCCTACACGCAGGCCATCCGCGAGCACCTCGCCGGCAGCGACAAGGTCGATCCGCGCCCCTACCTGAAGGCGGCGCGCAGCGCCATCGTCGACGCCATCACGCCGACCATCATCGCCATCGCCCGCACCTAGGCCCGCAGCTCAGGCACCTTCGCTCATGCTCCACAGTGTCCAGAGTGCCGTGCGCATGCGGCGCGGCTGCTGGAGCACGGTCACCGCAGCGAAGGCCACGTCCTCGGGCTGCATGAACGCGAGTTTCGCGGGATCACCCGCAACCCGCCCGTCGCCGTCGGCGAAGCCGGTGTTCACCGCCGCGGGGGCGATGGTGCTCACGCGAATGCCCCGCTCACGCACCTCTCGATCGAGCGAGATGGCGAAGCCCACCTGGCCGTGCTTGCTGGCTGCGTAGACCGCCTCCGTCGCCAGACCGGTGCCGAGGCCCGCCGTGGAGGCGATGATGACGACGTCCCCGCCTCCTGGGCGCGAGTCGAAGTGGGACACCGCAGCGCGAACCGCGAACACCGTTCCCATGAGGTTGGTGTCGACGATGGCCTGCAGCCGGTCATCGGGATAATCGAGCACCGAGCCGAAGACCCCGACGCCGGCATTGCACACGAGGGAGTCCAGACCGCCCCAGGCGTCGACAGCCGCCTGCACCGCAGCCCCCAGGGTGGCTGATGAGCGCACGTCGACTGTGCAGGCGATCCACTGCTCCCTCGGGAACGGCGAGGCCACGCTGGCGGCTCGCTCGACATCCATGTCTGCGAGCACCACGCGCGCGCCGGCCTCGAGCAACAACGTGCTGATGGCCGCGCCGATGCCGGCGCCGGCGCCCGTCACCAGGACGGCGGTATTGCGGATGTCACGACGTTCGGCTGGCATGTGTAGCTCCCTGACTGGAAATTCCGTGGCGCAGCATGGCGACGGCGGTCCGATAGCGCTCGCGTCGCGCGTCGAGCACGGGGTTCGGTGTGGGTGATGCGGCAAGCGCGGTGGAGGGTCTCGTCAGCGTCGTCAAGTCGTCCTGCTCGATGAGACCGGCGGCGATCGCACCGAGCAGGGCGGCGCCACGCGCGGATGCTCCGGGTACCTCGACGGCCCGCAACTCGACCTTCAGGACATCGGCGAGCAGCGCACGCCATGGCTCGGAGGTGGTGCCGCCTCCGGCGAGCCACAGCGAGCCATTGGCCACGGCAGACCTGGGCATGGCATCGAGTCCATCCGCGACGGCGAAGGCCACGCCCTCAAGCGCGGAGTAGAGCAGCGCCTCGCGATCATGACGCGCGTCCAGGCCGAGCCAGGCACCGCGCATCGCGGTGTCGAGGTACGGCGTGCGCTCGCCCATGAGATGCGGCAGGAACAAGGGGTCATCCTCCTGCGGGCGATGTGACGCGGCCGCGTACAGCGCCTGCCAGTCGGCGGCCAGCATGCGCGTCACCCAGGCGAGCGTGGTACCGCCCGTGAGGCCCGCCGCCATCGCGTACCAGCCGTGCGGCGTGGCGTCGCGGTAGAGGTGCGTCACGATCGAGGTCGCCGGCTGCAGGTGACTGCTGCTCGGAGCTTCCACCGGCGCCACGATCTGCACACCGGTGCCGATCGTGAGTTGGGCCTGTCCGGGGTTGAGGAGGCCGGAGCCCAGTGCGGCTGCGGGAGTGTCGCCGGCACCGGCGGCCACGGGCAGGTCCGCGGGCATTCCCAGTTGCCCCGCGACCTCGACACGCAAACGACCCGCGGGGACCCCGGAATGGGCGAGGATGGGCGGTAACAACCGCGTCGGGACGCCAAGCGCGGCAAGCACTTCCGCGCTCCAGTCCTGACTGATGACGTCATAGAGCAGGGTGGCGGAGGCATCGCTCGGCTCGGTCGCCCACGAACCGGTGAGGCGGCCCCGCACCCAGTCCTTCGGGCAGAGCGCGAAACGCGCACGATCGATGGAGCCGGGTTCGCGGAGGCACAGCCACTCCAGGATCGGCCCGGCAGTGCCGGGACTGACGGGGTTGGCGAGGCGGGCCCGGGTCGCCGCAGGCAAGCGGTCGTAGGTTGCGAGGTCGGCGCGCGCGTCGGCCCAGAGCACGGCCGGCCGCACCACCTCGCCTCGACCGTCGACGAGCACCACACCGTGCATCTGGCCGGAGAGCCCGATTCCGCGCACCTGTCGCGGGTCGAGTCCCTCGAGCACGGCGTGCACGCCGGCGACGATGGCTGACCACCAGGCCTCCGGCTCGGTCTCGGCCCAGCCCGGGTGTGGGCGAAGCACGGGGTACTCATGGGTGCTCGCTCGCAGCACCTTGCCCACGCGGTCGGTCAACACCACCTTGACGGAACTGGTGCCGAGGTCGATGCCGAGGACGGTGTCGGACATGTCGTGGTCCGTCACAGCGCCATGACCACCTTGTGCGCGCGGTCGTTGTTGGCCACCGCGTCGAGGGCCGTCGCGTACTCCTCGATCGGGTAGCGATGCGTGATGATGTCGGCCGTGCGCGCGCGTCCGGCCCGCAAGGCGGCGATGGCCGCGCCGAACGAAGTCATCTCGGCGTAGGAACCCTTGATCGTGATCTCGCGTCGGAACAACTCGTAGGGATGGACCGCCATCACGTCGGCGGGCTTGGCGACGCCGTAGATGAGCACGGTGCCGCCATTGGCGGTGAGGGCGACGCAGATGTTCGCAACCTCGTTGGCGCCCGTGGCCTCCACGACGATGTCGTACTGGGCTCCCCCGTTGGCCTGCAGCAGCTCCTGCAGATTCCCGTCGGGGTCACCACGCTCCAAAAGCACGGTGCGCGTGGCACCGAGCCGGCGCGCGGTGTCGAGTTGGTGGGCGAGCGGCGAAGCGACGGTGACGGCGGATGCGCCGGAAGCCGCGATGAGTTGCGCGAGGATCACACCGGTCGGCCCCGAACCGATGACGAGTGCGGTGGCGCCGGGACGGATGCCGAGCACCTCGATGCCGTGCATGGCGCAGGCGCTGGGTTCGATGAAGCCCGCGGTATCGACATCGAGGCCCTCGGCCGAGAATACGAGGCTCTCAGGGACGCAGGTGAACTCCGAGAGGAAGCCGGGGAAGAAGGTGCCAGCGCCCTTCGCATCCGTGCAGAGCGTGAAGCGCGCGGCCTTGCATGCGGCGCAGACGCCGCAGGGCAGGTTGGGGTTGACGGTCACCAGTTCGCCGATGCCGAACCCGGTCACCTCGTCGCCCAACGCCGCCACCGATCCGACCATCTCGTGGCAGGGGATGACCGGGAAGGCCGCCGGGTAATGCCCTGAGTGCACGTGCAGGTCGGTCGCGCAGATGCCCACCTGCCGGACACGAATGAGCACCTCTCGCGCTGCAGGCACCGGTGTGGGCAGCTCCGTGAGCGCGAACTCCCGCGGGGCGCTGTAGACGACTGCCTTCATCACCACTCCGCTGAGATGGCATCGAACTGACGCACGGCCTCCGCCGTGTGGGAGTCCTCGAACAGCCGCTGCGCCACCGACGCCGGAATGGCGAAGGCGTCGATGCCGTGCTCGGCCAGCCAGGAGATGTCCGACGTGCTGCGCAGGCTGGCCGCGACGACCCGGGTCGGTGAGCTGGTGGCGCGCAACAGGCGGTGCATGGAGCCAAGCATGGCCCTGCCGTCCATGCCCGCATCGCCCAGCTGCCCGAGGTAGGGAGCGACGTACTCGAGCCCCAACGCGCCGGCCGTGAGCGCCTGATGCGTCGCGTAGACGGCCGTCAGGAGCACCGGTGCGCCCGCGGCATGGAGCCGGCCCGCGACTGCGATGCCATGCGCGGAGGCCGGCACCTTGATGACCACGCGGTCACCGATCGCGAGCAGCCGCTGCGCCTGCGCATACATCGCGTCGAGGTCGTCACCCCAGGTCTGCAGGAACACCTCTCGCGCACCGGCGTCGACCATCCACGCGTACACGTCCGGCAGGTCCACCGCGGTGAGTCCCGCGCGTTGCAGCAGCTTCGGGTTGGTGGTGCAACCCGAGAAGGCGCCGCTTCGCAGCAGGGGTTCCACTTCCGCCCGTTCAGCGGAATCGACGTAGAGCGAGATCACTGGGGCCTCCTCGGCATCTTGCGCCGCCGTCGCCTTGCTGCTCCAATGAGCGCATGGCACTCAATTGAGCGCAATACGCACATTGTCCAAAGTGACGCGCGGCGCGTCAAGCGATGGGAGCTGCATGGACAGGGAAGCCGGTGGCGTGCCCCTCGAGCTCGTGAACATGGTGCTCGCAGCACGCCGCTTCTACCTCGATGGCGTGAGCAAGAGCGACATCGCCGACGAACCCGGCCTGTCCCG
>JAJXSV010000326.1 GCA_021784375.1 Actinomycetes bacterium
TGATGGCGTGCGTGGCGACGACGAGCGTGAGGTTGGCGAGCTTCCGGTGACCGGCGTACATGATGGCCTCCCAGTTGCTGCCCTCCTGCAGTTCGCCGTCGCCCACGGCCACGAACACGCGGGCATCGCTGTCGGTGATCTCCGAACCGACAGCGATGCCCACGCCGACCGGCAGACCATGGCCCAGGGGGCCGGTGTTGGTCTCGATGCCGGGCAGTTTTCGGCGGTTCGGGTGGCCTCCCAGACGGGTGTCCGCCTGGGCGAAGGTGGCGAGTTCTGCGACCGGGAAGTACCCGCTGAGGGCCATCGCCGAGTAGAGCGATGCCGCCGCATGACCCTTGCTCATGATGAAGCGGTCGCGGCCGGGCGTGGAGGGATGCGCAGGATCTATGCGCAGGACCGACCCGTAGAGGGTGGCCAGCGCGTCGGTGATCGAGAAGTCGCCGCCGATGTGGCCGAGTCCCGCGCCCTGAATGGTGCGCAACGCATGCAAGCGGATCTCACGAGCGAAGTCGGCGATGAGCGCGCTGCGCTGCTCCGGCGCTGCCGCCTGGATCCGTTGGCGCCAGTTGAGGTCGGCCATTCGCATATCCATTCACTCGTGACTGTCTATGCAGGAAGTCTGATAGCCCGACTGAATCGTGTCAATGATGGATGCCGACCGTTCGGCGATTGGCGCCAGTCGCGACCCGGCGGCGACGGCCCACTGCACGACTGGTGCGACGCCCCACGACCGTCCCGCGGCTCTCCAGCGTCGCACCGCCCAACTGCACGACTGGTGCGACGCCCCACGACCGTCCCGCGGCTCTCCAGCGTCGCACCGGCAGGTGGGAGGGCGGGTTCGCGGTCGAGGGCGCGGGTGCGGGCGGGAGGGCGCGCCTAGATGAACATCGACGCGTAGCGGTCCAGGGGCTGCGCATTCACCATGTCGAGCGACGGGTCCTGGTACGCGACGTCGAAGCCGTGCGCACCGGAGCCCAGTTCCTGGCGTTCACCGTCGGGCAGCCAGATCTCGGCCGTGGTGTTGGGAGGCACCACCACGCTGATGCGCAGCCGCTCGCCCTCCCTCGTCCAGGCGACGGTGGCCGGACCGAAAGGCGTACGGGTCCCCGCGGACGCATGCGTGAGCCCACCGCCCGGGATGGGCGCGAAGCGGATGCGCTTGTAACCGGGCGCGGCTGGCGCGATGCCGGCGACCGTCGAGTGCAGCCAATCGGCCACCGCGCCGAGCGCATAGTGGTTGAACGAGGTCATGCTGCCCGGGTTGATGTCCCCGTTCGGCAGCATGGAGTCCCAGCGCTCCCAGATGGTGGTGGCCCCCATCGTCACCGGGTAGAGCCACGACGGGCACTCGGTCTGCAGGAGCATGGCGTACGCGATGTCCGGGCGCCCGATCCTCGTGAGCGCGGCGCACATGAGCGGCGTGCCGGCGAAGCCGGTGCCGATGCGGAATCCACCCAGCAGCACCAGCTCGACGAAGCGTCGGGCCGCGCCCGCGACCTGGTCAGGCTCCAGCAGGTCGAACATGATGGCCATCGCGAAGGCGGTCTGGGCATCGCTCGCCATGCGCCCGTTCGGGGTGACGTACTCGTCCTGGAAGCCCGCACGGATGTGCCCCGCGAGCCGCGCGTACCGCTCCGCGTCATCGCGGTGTTCCAGCACCTCCGCCAGCGCCGCCAGTCGACGTGCGCTCATGTGGGCGAAGGCGGTCGCCACCAGCTTGTTCTGCGCACGCGCATCGGCGGGCTTGTCCGGCGGGGCGGTGGGGTCGAGCCAGTCCCCGAGCTGCATACCCTTGCGCCACACACCGTCGTCATCGAGCGAGGCGGCCACCAGATCGACCCAGTCACACATGCTCGGGTACTGCTGCTCGAGCACGGAGCGGTCGCCGAACCTGTCGTACAGCGCATTGGGCACGATGACGGCCGCGTCGCCCCAGAGCGCCATCGGCGAGACCGGGAACAGCGACGCGATGTAGGGGACGTAGACGGGCACGCAGCCGTGCTTGCGCTGTTCGAGCGCCAGGTCCTCCAACCACGAGACGAGGAAGCCGTCGACGTCGTACAGGAAGGACGCGGTCTCGGCGAAGGCCGCGATGTCGCCGGTCCATCCGAGGCGCTCATCGCGTTGCGGGCAATCGGTGGGAATGCTCACGAAGTTCGACTTCGTTCCCCACACCACATTGGCATGCAGTCGGTTCACGAGCTCGTGCGAACAGGTGAAGTCGCCGATGCGCTCGATGTCGGAGTGGCAGACGACGAACCTGACGTCGTCGGCGGAGAAGTTCTCCGGGGCATTGCGCACCTCCGCGTAGCGGAAGCCATGGATCGTGAACCGCGGCTCCCAGACCACCGGCCCACTGCCGTCCGCGATGAAGCAATCGATGGACGCCGCCTCCCGCAGCGGACGCGTGCCCAACTCACCGTGCTCGAGCACCTCGGCGTGCCCGATCTCGACGACGTGTCCGGCGGGCGCGTCGATCGTGATGCGCACATGCCCGGAGGCGTTCTGCCCGAAGTCAAGCAACCAGTCGTGACCCTGCCGGCGGACGACCGCCTGCACCGGCAGCTCCTCATGCCGCCTGACTGGCGGCATGGACATCGGGGTGAGCGTCGCAGCATCGAATTCGAGGACCTCGGCAGCCGCGCCCTCCAGCGACGCGCCGGGAGTCGACCAGGCGAGGTCGTGGCGGCGGGCATCGAAGGTCTCGCCGTCGTACAGGTTCGAGCTCACGATCGGGCCGGTGACCACCTGCCACGTGCCGTCCGTCCCGATGATGTGGAGGTGGTCCTGATCGCAGTGCACCTCGAGTTGCGCAATGACGCCGATGCGATCGCCGTAGCGGTTGCGTGCACCACCCTCGAAGCCGAAGCGCCCGCGATACCACCCCTCGCCCAGCCAGGCGCCGATACGGTTCGCGCCCTGCTGCACGAACTCGGTGACATCGTGCGTCGAGAAGAACAGTCGCTCGTCGTACTTCGTCCAGCCGGGCGCGAGCAACTCGTCGCCCACGCGTCGACCGTTGATCTCCACCTCGTACAGGCCCTGTGCGGTCACATGGAGGCGTGCGCAGTGGATCGTGCATTCAAGGCTGAAGTCCTTGAAGAGCAAGGGCAATCCGCTCTCCAGGTCCACCTCCGCGGGCCAAGGAGGGGCCACCATGGAGGCGGTCCAGTCCGACGCATCGAGGAGCGGCGCCTGGAAGGCCAATGGCTCGGACCAGTCGGACAGCGCGCTGCCGTCGGGGTTGAGCACGCGCACCTGCACCTTCGCCTGCTCGCGGGACACCAGCGGCTCGAAGGGCCAGGGCACCTGATGCTGGGCATCGGTGTTGCTGGCGAAGACCTCGGTCTCCCCCTCGCGTTCGACGCGGATCT
>JAJXSV010000327.1 GCA_021784375.1 Actinomycetes bacterium
GCCCCACCTTCAAGCACGTGCGTGGCAGCGCTGTGGCGAAGACCGTGCGGGGATATCTCAGGGACGTCTGGCAGGTGCCGCAACAGCCGTTGCAGGACGGTTCGCACCATGCGTGGATCAATGCGCGCACCACGACGGCCCAGAAAGAGCGCCTGCCCCGATCGCGTGCTGAGCAGTTCCGGTCTGCGGTCCAGCCACCCCTCGAGCGCCCGCGCGGCCGGCTGGCCGAAGGGCACCACCCGCTCCTTGTTGCCCTTGCCAAGCACGCGGAGCGTCCGTTCCGCCGCGTCGATCGAACCCAGATCCAAACCCACGCACTCCCCGACGCGGATCCCGGTGGCGTACAGCACCTCGAGCAGCGCCACATCGCGGATGTGCTCGGCGGAATCGTCATCGGCCACCAGGGCCGCGAGGTCAAGCAGTTGCGTGGCCTGCTCCTGCCGCAGCACCGGTGGCAGTGCGCGTGCCACTTTGGGGCTGGCCAGCAAGGCGCCTGGGTCCACGGCCATGCGTCCGTGGTGCTGCGCCCAGGCAGTGAAGGTGCGGATGGAAGCCACCCGTCGAGCCACGGTGGCATCCGCCGTGGTCTCACGCTCAAGGGCCAACCAGCGTCGCAAGACACTGAGGCTGAGTTGCGCGGGATCGTCTACGGCCTCCGCCATGGCCACCTCAGCGAGGCGCGAGAGGTCGCCGCGATAGGCGCGGATGGTGTGCTCGGAGAGCCCGCGACCGTGGCGGAGGTGCTCGACGTATTCGTCGATCACCGTGCTCCACAAATCCATGGCCCCACCGTGCAAGGCAGCGGGGCAGCGGTCAAGCCTCCGCGCCGCGCAGTGCCCGCACACGCTTCCACTCCCCGCTTGGCTGCTCCTGCACCAGGCCGCGTTCAGCCAGCAGCGCCAACGCGCCGAACACCCGAGCCATCCCCAGCTCCGGTGAGACGCTCGCCAGCATGGCCTCGACGGAGACCGGCGCACGGGCCGGCAGCGCCTCATGCACAGCGCGCTCATCGCGGCTCAGCTGGTCCCACTCCGTCTTGGAGCGAGCCAAGGGGTCGACTGACACGCTTCCGAGTGGTGCCACCAATGCGGCAACGTCGTCGGCGCTCGTGACCAGCTGGGCGTCGTCCTGCAGCAGGGCATGAGTACCGCCACTCTCCGGTGAGGTGATGGGCCCGGGCACGGCCATGAGTACCCGGTTCAGGTTGCGTGCGTGGCAGTACGTGGAGATCGAGCCACTGCGCACGCGCGCTTCCACCACGACCGTTCCGTAGGCCAGCGCTGCGATCAGGCGGTTGCGCACCAGGAAGGCCGGGCGTGTGGGATGCGCTCCCGGCGCGGCCTCGGTGACGAGCAGCCCGCGTTCTGCGATGCGCTCGAAGAGTGTGCTGTTCTCGCGTGGGTAGGCGACATCGATGCCGCAGGCCAGCACGGCCACGGTGATACCTTCAGCGGCCAGGGCCCCGCGATGCGCCGCCGCATCAATGCCCATCGCCCCACCACTGATGACCGGAAGACCGCGCGCTGCCAGTCCGGCGGCGAGTTCAGAAGCCGCGCGCTCGCCGTAGCGGGTGCAGGCCCGGGCGCCGACGATGGCCACCGAGCGCTGCTCCGCCAGCGCATCCAGCCCCCTGCCCTGTACCCACAAGGCCCACGGCGAGTGCAGTTGCAGGGCGTCCAGTTGTGCCGGCCAGTCGCTGTCACCTGGCATCACCACGCGCGCACCAGCCGCGGCGCCGCGCGCCATGAAGGCGGCGACGTCGACGGAGAGCAATCGTTGTCGCAATTGCTGGGGAATCGAGGGATGGCCATGCTCGATGCGGAACCAGGCCTCTTCCACACCCACGGCCTTGAGTTCAAGATTGAGCGCCGACGCGGGATCGCTCATGAGCGCTCCGATTATGGCCGCCTTGCGGCGCAGGCCTGTCATGCTGCCCACCTGCCGCCGGCATCGCGCAGACGCATTGCGATGGCCAGGTCCTGCTCGTCTGGCGCAGCGCGGCCAGCCAGGTCCGCGCAGGTCCAGGCCAGCCGCAGCATGCGATCCACGCCTCGGGCTGAAGGCTGATCCTTCTCCATCAGCTGCTCATTGAAGCGACGTGTCACATGGGATGGCAGCGGCCAGTCGCGACGCAAGACGGGACCCGGTACCTCGGCGTTGAGCCGCCAAGGAGTGCCACTCCATCGTGCGCGCTGTCGTTCGCGGGCCGCTACCACGCGTGCGGCCACGGTTGCCGAAGACTCCCCCGCGAACTCGGCACCCAACGCCACCTCATGCGGTGCCGGCGTTTCCACAATGACGCGCACGTCGATGCGATCCATCAGCGGGCCGGACAGTTTGGCAAGGTACTTGCGTCTTTGGATGGGCGTGCAGCTGCAGCGCCCACGCCGATCAAAGGCCTGGCCGCAAGGGCATGGATTGGCGGCGATGACAAGTTGGAAGCGTGCAGGAAGCACCACGGCGAACTCACTGCGCGCAATGGCCACATACCCGGATTCCAGCGGTTGCCGCAGTGCCTCGAGCACGGAACTCTGGAACTCCGGTGCCTCATCCAGGAAAAGCACGCCTCGATGAGCCGCGGTGATCAGTCCCACCCTGGGATTGCTACGACCACCCCCGACAATCGCTGCCGCACTGGCGCCGTGGTGGGGCGAGGCAAAGGGAGCGATGGTCTGCAGTCCGGCAGTGCCTTCGTGAAGCACGGACTGCACGGCCGTCACTTCGAGCGCGGCTTCGATATCGAGCGGCGGCAGGATGGAGGGCAGGCGCTCGGCCAACAGCGTCTTGCCGACGCCGGGCGCACCGAGCAGTGCGATGTGATGGCCACCAGCGGCTGCAACCTCCAGGGCGAACTTCGCTGCGTGTTGTCCACGGACCTCCGAGAGGTCCTTGGCCGCCGGCTTCAACTCCTCACGAGGTTGTGCATCCATGCCTTCGTCGCCGGCTTCGCAGTCGACGCCGATCAGGCGCAGCGCATGGCCCAGCGAGCCCACACCGACCACCTCCAGCCCGGGTACCAGGGCGGCCTCCGCGACGTTGGCGCGTGGCACGATCATGCTGTTGTATCCCCAACGTGCGGCGGCCATGGCGATCGGCAGTACGCCACGGGCGGGACTCACACGGCCATCCAGTCGCAATTCCCCCACGACCACCGTGCGTTCCAACAAGCTGGCATCAAATCGCTCATCGGCAGCGAGCGCGGCCAGCGCCATTGCCAGATCGAGCCCCGACCCGAACTTCGGCAGCCACGCGGGCGACAGCCCGACGGTGATGCGCCGTTGCGGCCAGGGATAGCCGGTGCACACGATGGCGGACCGCACGCGATACCGTGCCTCGTTGACGGCGGTATCCGCCAGGCCGGTAATGGACCTGCCCA
>JAJXSV010000328.1 GCA_021784375.1 Actinomycetes bacterium
CGTGGACGAGGTGCTCGATGCCATGGATCTTGCGGATTCCGCGGGTCGACTCGCGGGCAGCTATTCCGGTGGCATGATCCGCCGCCTCGAACTCGCACAGGCGCTGGTGAACCGTCCGGCCCTGCTCATCCTCGACGAACCCACTGTGGGGCTCGATCCCGTGGCCCGCGACGGTGTGTGGGATCGCGTGCGCCATATGCGTGATGAATACGGAACCAGCGTGCTCCTGACAACGCACTACATGCAGGAGGCTGATGAGTTGTGCGATCGCATCGTCCTGCTGCACAGAGGTGAATTGCGAGCCGAGGGTGATCCGGAGCAGTTGAAGTCGGTCCTCGGCCCTGACGCCTCGCTCGACGACGTCTTCCGCCACTACACCGGTGACAGCCTCACCGAAGTGCCCGTGCAAGAGGGAGGTATCAGCAGTGTCCGCCGTATCCGCAACACCGCACGTCGCGTCGGCTGACCGCCGTGAAGCGCAACCCGCGCCTTGGCGGGTGCTGCCATCACGCATCCTCACCTTCTGTGTCGTGGAACTGCAGAAGTTGCGTCACGATCGCACGGAACTTGTCACCCGTTCCATCCAGCCCATCCTGTGGCTGGTGATCTTCGGTCAGACCTTCAGCCGCATCCGTGCCATCCCTACGGGGTCGCAGCCCTATCTCGACTACATGGCACCGGGAATCATCGCCCAGTCGGGCATGTTCATTGCCATCTTCTACGGCATCCAGATCATCTGGGAACGTGACGCCGGCATCCTCGCCAAGTTGCTCGTCACACCCACTCCACGTATCGCCCTGGTGGCCGGGAAGTCGTTCGCGGCCGCCGTGCGTGCGCTTGCGCAGGTGGTCGTCGTCCTCATCGTCGCGGCGCTGCTGGGCGTGCACCTCAGCTACAACCCCCTGCACCTGCTGGGTGCCGCAGTGGCCGTCACCCTCGGCACCGCCTTCTTCGCCTGCCTCTCGATGACGATCGCCGGTGTGGTGCGCGCTCGCGACCGGCTCATGGGCATCGGGCAGGCCATCACCATGCCCTTGTTCTTCGCGTCGAATGCCCTGTATCCACTGGCGCTCATGCCTGCCTGGCTGCGCCTGTTGAGCAATGTGAATCCGCTGAGTTACGAGGTCGGCGCCCTGCGCAGTTTGCTGGTGGGCACTTCCACGAACCTGCTGCTCGACTTCGCCGTGCTGCTGGTCGCGGCCGGACTCATGATGGCGGCGGCCTCCCGCTTGCTGGATCGGCTGGCTCGCTGACCATCACCGCTGCACAGGTCGATTCCGGTGCCGGAAGCGGGTGCCGGGTGCCTCGAAGCTAGAAGGACGGCAGGTGCGACCGTGATGCGCGCCGAAGTGCGGGGCTTCCTAGACTTCGGGCATGACGCTCCGCCTGCGCCTCGGCCTGCTGGCTGCCGATGCTGCCGGTCTGGCCTCGCGCATGCTGGGTCGTGGTCAGGGCGTGGCCATCAAGGGCCGCGTGCTCGTCACCATCGCGCCCAACTCCCTGCGCGAGCTCTCCGAGGGTCGTCGTGTGGTGCTCGTGAGCGGCACCAACGGCAAGACCTCCACGACCTCGCTGCTGGCGTCCATGCTTTCGCCGCTCGGAGCCATCGCCACCCACGGCACCGGCGCCAACCTGACCGGCGGTGTGGCAGCGGCGCTAGCGGCACAACCGCGTGCCGCCACGGTCGTCCTCGAAGTCGATGAGATGCACCTGCCCATGATGCTCGACGCCCTGAGCCCCAGTGCGGTGTTGCTGCTCAACCTGAGTCGGGATCAGTTGCACCGCACCCAAGAGGTGCGTGTCGTCGCCAACCGTTGGCGCGAGGCCTTCGACCGCCACCCCGAGGTGCCGGTCATCATCGACTACGAGGATCCCTTCCTCGCGTTTGTCACGCAGGCCCACGAGCGCACCACCCGCATCGGCTTCGGGTACCGCATGCACATCGACGCGGCGTGCTGCCCGGGCTGCTCCCATCCGCTCAACTGGACGCCCCCGCGCTATCACTGCGAGCAGTGCGGGTTGGGCGGGCTGGACGTCGATGTGCAGGAGACGGCCGCCGATGCGATCGAGCGCAACGCGGCCCTGGCCCGGGCTACGGCGCGGTTCGTGGGCGTCCCCAACCCACCGGTGGGAATCACCCGGGATCGCGTCGCCAGCCTGCGGCTTGGCGGACGCGAACTGCGCCTGCGGCTGGTGAAGAACCCGGCCTCCTGGACGGAGGCGCTGCAGCACCTGCCCGACGGGCCGGTGATTCTGGCGGTGAACGCTCGTGGCGTCGACGGTCGCGACACCTCATGGCTGTGGGACATCGACTACACGCCACTCATCGGACACCCGGTGCTCGTCACTGGTGATCGTCGGCTGGATGCTGCCTATCGCATTTCCGTGGCGGGGGTGCCGCATCAACTCGCCAGCGACCTCGAGCAGGCGGCGGCCGCACTGCCGGCAGGCAGCGCTCCGGCCACCGTGCTCATGTCCTACACGGCCTATATCGCGGTGGCGTCATGAAGCGCATCGAAATCGTGGTCATCCATCCGGAGCTCATGGGCACCTATGGCGATGGCGGCAATGCCGAGGTGCTCGCGCATAGGGCCCGACTTGCGGGTGTCGAGGCCGTGGTGCGTCCCGTCCTGCACACCGAAGTGCTGCCGGATGACGCCGATATCTACTGCATCGGCGGCGGTGAGGACGTGGCACAGATCGCCTCCGTGGCAGCGCTTCGCGGCCAGGGCGCTCAAGCACTCGCGAGGGCCATGGAGCGGGGTTCGCAGTTGCTCGCCATCTGTGCCGGCCTGCAGATCCTCGGGGATGTGTTCCCCGGTTCGCAGGGCGAGCCGGTGGACGGATTGTCCTTGCTCCCACTGTCGACGCATCGCGGCGAGCGACGGCTCATCGGTGAGATCGCGATGTCGTCCACGCTCATTGGTAGCACGCTCACCGGCTTCGAGAACCACCGTGGCATCACGGAACTGCGGGAAGGGCTGCAGCCACTCGGTGTCATGACCCTGGGCAACGGCAACGGCATCGCCGCCGTCGATGGTGTTGTCACCGAGAGTGTCATCGGCACCTACATGCACGGCCCGGCACTGGCGCGCAACCCCGAACTCGCCGACTTCATCCTGCGTCGATTGGGCGTCGAGGTCGAGGGAATTCGCGATCCCGCGGCGCTCGCCTTCGCCAGCGAACGACGCGCAGCGGCTGCGGCACTCGCGGCCCGGTTGCGTCGCCGCCGTCTGCTGGGCCGCGACGGCCGCCAGTGGTGAGTGGCGCCTCCTCAATTGCAGCAGTCACGCCACATGATGAAGGGCAGCCCCTCACGGGACTGCCCTTCATCATTGGCGGGGTGTTTACGAAACTCCGAGTCCCTCACGAATC
>JAJXSV010000329.1 GCA_021784375.1 Actinomycetes bacterium
GCGCGCCGGCTCGATGCCCCCGAGCAACTCGATGACGATGTCGAGATCCTTGCGCGCCACCACCGCTTCGGCATCATCGGTGAGCAGGGTCTGGTCGATGCCCGGGCGCGTGCGGCCGAGATCACGGACGACCACGGCCACCACTTCCAGGGGCGCGCCGATGCGCGCCTCCAGGTCCTCGGCGGACTCGGTGAGCAGGCGGGCCACTTCCAGCCCGACATTGCCGGCGCCGAGCAGCGCCACGCGCAGCGGTCGTGCGGTCATGAGGGGCCTCCCGGGAATTCCACCAAGCCTATCGAGCGCCGCCGCGACGGGCATGGAGCGGTGCCGGCGCCGGGGCCCTCAGGCGTCCTGATCGCGGGCCAGCAGGTCCTCGCTCGTCTCACGGCGGATGAGCACCCGGGCCACACCGTCGCGCACCGCGATCACCGCCGGCCGCGGCAGGTTGTTGTAGTTGGAGGCCATGGACCAGCAGTAGGCGCCCGTGGCCGCCACGGCCAGCAGGTCACCTGCGCGGACGTCGGTGGGCAGCTGCAGGTTCTTGACCACGATGTCACCGCTCTCGCAGTGCTTGCCGACGACGCGACTGGGCGTGCCGTCAGCGTCGGAGATGCGATTGGCGAGGGCCGCCGTGTAGTCGGCGTCGTAGAGCGCGGTGCGAATGTTGTCCGACATGCCGCCGTCGACAGCCACGTACTGGCGCACGAAGTTGTCGGAAACCTGCACCTGCTTCACCACACCGACCTCGTACAGGGTGACCGTGGAGGAACCCACGATGGCCCGGCCCGGCTCCACGGACAGGCGCGGCACTGCGAGGCCCGCGTCAGCACACTCCCGCACCACAATGGCGCGCAGTCGATGCGCCATATCGGCGACGTCCAGCGGATCATCGCCTGCCACATAGGGGATGCCCATGCCGCCACCAAGGTCGAGCGCCTCGGCCACATACCCTCGGGTGCGCGCCATCTCCGCCATGAAGAGCGTGACCCGATGCGCGGCGATCTCGAAGCCGTCGGCATCGAAGATCTGTGAACCGATGTGCGAATGGAAGCCCAGCAAGTGGATTTGCGGATCCCCCAGCGCCTGGTCGACTGCTTTGGCCGCCATGCCGGTGGCGATGGAGAGGCCGAACTTCTGGTCCTCGTGCGCGGTGGCAATGGCTTCGTGGGTGTGCGCCTCGACGCCTGCGGTGAGCCGCAGCATCACCGGGGCAACCACACCACGCTCGGCGGCGATGCTGCCGATGCGGGCCAGTTCGTCGAGCGAGTCGCAGACCAGTGCGCGCAGGCCATGATGCAGTGCGGATTCGATCTCGACGCGGCTCTTGTTGTTGCCGTGCATCACGATGCGATGGCCCGGGATGCCCGCGCGCAGAGCGACGGCCAGTTCACCACCCGTGGCCACGTCGATGCCCAGTCCTGCCTCGTACACCCAACGGGCGATGGCCACCGTGAGGAAGGCCTTGCTGGCATAGAAGACCTCGAAGGGGTGGTCGCCATGCTCGTAGGCCGCCTTGTATTCGGCCGCCCGTGAGCGCACATCCGCTTCATCGACCACGAAGAGCGGGGTGCCGTACTCCCGAGCCAGTGCTCGCGCGTCACATCCGGCGAGGCTCAGCGCACCGTCAGTCAGCCGTTCCGCATTGCGCGGCCAGATGGCGTCGATCACCGCTACATCCGCTCCGGTGCGGAGACACCGCACAGGTCCAGGCCATTGGCAATCACCTGACGTGTCGCGGCGCAGAGCCAGAGGCGGGAGACGTGGATGGGCTCCAGCGCCTCATCACCGCGCGGCAGCACCCGGCAGTTGTCGTAGAAGCGGTGGTAGAGCGTGGCCAGGTCCTCGAGGTAGCGCGCGATGCGATGCGGTTCCCGCAACTCTGCGGCCGTGGCGATGGTGCGTGCGAAATCGCCGAGCGCGCCCAGCAATTCCAACTCGCGTTCGTGCACGAGTTGTGCCGGATCGAATTCGGCATGCAGCCAGTCGATACCCAGGTCGCCCGCATTGCGCAGCACCGAGGAGATGCGCGCATGCGCGTACTGAACATAGAAGACGGGATTGTCGTTGGTGCGCTTCACCAACAGATCGAGATCGAGCACCAGCGGTGAATCCACGGGATAGCGAATGAGCGAGTAGCGGGCGGCGTCGACGCCCACTTCCTCGACCAGATCCTCGAGCGTGATCATGTGGCCGGCGCGCTTGGAGAGGCGCACCTCATCGCCGCCCTTCATCATCTTCACCAGTTGTCCGATGAGGACTTCGATATTGACGTCGGGATCGTCACCGGCGCAGGAGGCGATGGCGCGCAGGCGGTTCACATAGCCGTGGTGATCTGCGCCCAGCAGGTAGATGCAGACGTCGAAGCCGCGATCGCGCTTGTCCACGTAGTACGCGGTGTCGGATGCGAAGTAGGTGAGTTCGCCGTCACTCTTGCGCAGGACGCGATCCTTGTCGTCATCGAAGTCCGAGGTGCGCAGCCAGATGGCACCGTCCTGCTCGAACATGTGTCCCTGCGCGCGCAACTTGGCGAATCCACGGTCCACAGCACCGGATTCATGCAGCGTGCGCTCGGAGAACCAGACATCGAAATGGGTGTTGAAGTTGTCGAGCACCGACTGCTGTTGGGCCAGCTGCAGCTGGTAGCCCGCTTCGCGGAAGGCGACGAGTTGCTCGTCGGCGGGCAGCGTCGTGATGGTCGGTTGCTCGGCCAGGATGCGCTGTGCCAGATCCTTGATGTACTCACCGTGGTAGCCGTCCTCGGGCACCGGCTGCTGGTTCGCCACCGCCATGATGGAGGCACCGAACTTGTCCATCTGCACTCCGCGGTCGTTCACGTAGAACTCGCGAGCAACTTCCGCACCGCTGGCCTCCAGAACGCGCGCAATGGCGTCACCGACAGCTGCCCAGCGCGTGTGGCCGAGATGCAAGGGTCCGGTGGGGTTGGCGGAGATGAACTCCACGTTGAAGCGACGACCCTGATTGGTGACGCCCCGGCCGAAGCCCGGTCCGGCCTCGACAATGGCACGTGCCAGTTCACCTGCCGCGCCCGCGGCCAGGGTGATGTTGATGAAACCGGGTCCGGCGATGTCCACCGAGGCGATGCTGGGGAGGGCCCGCAGACCCTCGGCGATCACCTCCGCCACCTCCCGGGGAGGGAGCCCCGCCTGCTTGGCCAGCTGCAGGGCCGCCGTGGTGGCCCAGTCGCCATGGTCACGGTTCTTGGGTCGCTCGATCACGACCGCGTCCGGGATCTCCGCCAGATCCAGACGTCGCTCGCCAACCGCCGCGCGGATGACGTCGACGACCAGGCCTGAAAGTTCCTCGGGAGTCATGCGCGAAGCCTACGGGAGCACGCCTGCAGC
>JAJXSV010000330.1 GCA_021784375.1 Actinomycetes bacterium
GTCGTCGGCACGCAGGGCCACGATCTCCGCGTGCGCGGTCGGATCACCCGACGCCTCACGCTCGTTGCGACCGCGCCCGATGACTACGCCGTCGGCGTTGAGCACCACTGCGCCGACGGGCACATCCTGGCCTGCATGCGTGGCCTCTTCCAAGGCTTCACGCATGGCCAGTTCATCTGCGGCGCTGGTCATCACGTACACATTGTGCTGGCTGGACGGCCGCGCTGGCATGCCCTTCTGCCCAAGGCGTGCGAGCAGCCCTCCCCCTAGGCTTTGCGCATGCGCACCCACGTTGCCGATCACCCCCTCATCGCCCACAAGCTCACTGCACTCCGTGACGAGCAGACCTCCTCGCCCGAATTCCGTCGCCTGGCCGATGAATTGGTGACGCTGCTCGCCTACGAGGCCACGCGTCACATCCGTGTCCAGCCTGTGACGGTGCGCACCCCTGTGGCCGTGACGCAGGGTGTGGCGATCGCCGATCCCAAGCCACTCGTGGTGCCGATCCTGCGCGCCGGCCTGGGCATGCTCGAGGGCATGATGCGCCTGCTGCCCAACGCCGAAGTGGGATTCCTGGGCATGGTGCGCGACGAGGAGTCGCTGCTGGCATCGGTGTATGCCGAGCGCATCCCCAAGGACATCGCCGGCCGTCAGGTCTTCATGCTCGATCCCATGCTGGCCACCGGTGGCACGCTGATCGCAGCTATTCGCATGATGCTTGCGCGCGGCGCCACCGACGTCACCGCCATCTGCCTGCTCGCAGCCCCCGAAGGTCTGGCCAGTGTTGATGCCGCCTTCGAGGGTGCGGTGAACGTCACCATCGTCACCGCCGGCCTCGACGAGAAGCTCAACGACAAGGGCTACATCGTTCCTGGACTTGGCGACGCGGGCGACCGCCTCTACGGCACCGTCTGACGGGTTCCCGTCAGACCAGGAAGTTCTGGAACTGCCAGGGGTCCTCGTCGAGTTCAAGCCCGTCCCAGCGCGCGAAGAGGTCGTAGCGATTCTTCAAAGGCGTCCAGTCCGTGGCCTGCGAACGGAACTCGCCCAGGTAGGGCAGTGCCACATCCAGCACTTCGCGCCACGGCAGGTCATCGGGAACGCAGAGACCGCGATCAGGATTGTTCACGGCGTAGGTCGAGGCCGCCAGCACTGAGGCTGCAACTTGCAATGTGGTGGCGCTCTGGTGCGGCACATGCGAGCGCGCCTCATCGATGGAGAGCAGCGAGCCCGTCCACCAGGCCTTGAGCGGATGGCCCATGAGCAGCACGCCCAGCCGGTCCTCGCCTCGCACGATCTCGTCATTCATGATGCGTTCGCGCTCGGGGTAGGTCCAGTTGTTGGCCTGCAGCTCGCGCATCGACGCAATCGCTGCATCGCTGGGGCAGTAGGCGTAGTGGCAGGTGGGGCGGTAGATCTCATTGCCGGCTTCATCACGGACCGTGAGATGCGCGGGAATCGTGTAGGCCTCGCCGTGACGGATGACCATGCCGTTGATCTCGAAGTCGGGAACCCATGATCGCACCCAGACGGTGGCACCGGGCTGCGCGATCAGGATCTGCGTCTCGGACGACTCGTGGCGAATTCCCTTGGCGGGTAAGCGCTTCTCGTGCGTACCCCAACCCAGTTCGGCGGGCGCGATGCCCTCCTCATGGAAGCCGGCGACGCTCCAGGTGTTGACGAATTCGCCGACCTGCTTGGGCTGCTCGGTGATCTGGGTGTCGCGCTCGGACACGTGGATCACCTTGACCTCGAGCTGCATGGCCAGCATGGCGAAGTCGCCCTCAGCCAGCGCCTTGCGCACAGCGGAGGCACGGTCGCCGAGCAGGTTCTGCTCAAGACAGGCCATGGCGATATCGATGAGCGCCTTCTTCACGAAGTGCGACACCAGACCGGGATTGGCACCGTGTTCGACGATGGCCGTGGGACCGGGTGTGGTCCAACCTGCCTTCATCTGCTGCAGGCGCTGGTGGCGCACAAGCAGCGTGCGATCGCTGGGATGACGGGCATCGGCCGCGCTGTACGGATCCCATTCCTCGACCGAGGTGTTGATGTAGAGAACGCCGTGGTTGTGGCACCAACCGATGATGGTGTTGGCGTCGATGTTCCAGGCCAGATCGATGAGCAGGTCACCGGCTGAGAGGTGCTGCGAGAGCAGCGCCTCCAGGTTCTCGCGGGTCACTTCGTCGATCACGAAATTGGCGCCCGCATCGATGGCGTCGCGAAAGCGAGGACTCACGTCCTTCATGTCCATGACAGTGAGCTGCTGTGGGGTAGCCACCACGTGATCGAGCAGGAGCGGCACCGAACACTGCGAAACCGCACCGCCGCCCAGGACGAGCACTCGACCCTTGAAACTACCCGCCAATTGAAGCTCCATTCGGGCGCAGGCACGCCAATGCCATCGATTGTAAGCCCCGCAGGTGAACCGTTGTCGAAGCCGACGACCTCAGGAGCCGAGGCCCAGAAGACGCATGAAGCCGTACACGAGGGCAGCGGCGAGCGCGGCGCAGGGCAGCGTCAGCACCCAGGCGCTCACGATGTTCCCGACGACTCCCCAACGCACCCACTTACGACCACGCGTGGCGCCTGCGCCCAGAATGGAGGAGGTGATGGTGTGCGTGGTGGAGATCGGTGCGGCGTACTTGAGCGCCATCACGTACAACACGAACGACGCCACGGCCTGCGACCCCGCACTGCGGATGGGATCCATCTCAATCATCTTGGTGCCCAGCGTCTTCATGATCCGCCAGCCACCCGCGTAGGTTCCGGCGCCTATGGCAGCAGCGCATGCAAACTTGACCCAGTTCGGCACCTGCCCGCCCAGGTCGTACCCACCGACCACCAGTGCGAGTGTGATGACGCCCATACTCTTTTGCGCGTCCTGCAGACCATGCCCGAGCGACATGGCACCCGCAGCCGCCACCTGCCCGAGGCGGAAGGGATGCCCAACGCGCGATCGACGTGAATTGCGGAAGAGCCACTGCATCGCCAGCACCAGCAGGTAGGAGAGGCTGAAGCCGACGATGGGCGATACCACCATGGGAATGATGACCTTCTGCGTCACGCCGTCCCAGTGCACGATCTGCGACGACGCCAACGCAGCACCAACCAACCCACCGATGAGGGCGTGGCTCGATGATGAGGGAAGCCCGAACCACCAGGTGATCAGGTTCCAGGCGATGGCACCGAAGAGTGCCGCCATGACGACGACCAGACCATGGTTGTTGGGTGCCACATCGATGATGCCCTTGCCGACGGTGGCGGCCACGCTGGTACTGATGAAGGCTCCGGCCAGATTGCCGACGGCTGCAACACCCAAAGCCACACGTGGCTTCAGGGCTTTGGTGGCGATCGACGT
>JAJXSV010000331.1 GCA_021784375.1 Actinomycetes bacterium
CCCCGAGCGGGGTGAGCCGGTGCTCTTCGACGTCACCGACCGTGCCTTCATGCATGCCTACTTCGACGTGCTGCACCATGGGCTCGAAGGCCAGGGTGTGGATTTCTGGTGGCTGGACTGGCAATCGGGACCCTATTCGCGAATCCCTGGTATCGACCCCCTGTGGATGCTCAACCACTTGCACTTCCTCGACAACGCGCGCGACGGCCGTCGCCCGCTCACCTTCTCGCGCTACGCCGGTCCCGGCAGCCACCGCTACCCGGTGGGCTTCTCCGGCGACACCATCATCAGCTGGGATTCCCTGGCCTTCCAGCCTGAATTCACCGCCACCGCCGCCAATCTCGGCTACGGCTGGTGGAGCCATGACATCGGTGGGCACATGTTCGGCTACAAGGATGACGAGCTGACGGCGCGCTGGCTGCAGCTGGGGCTCTTCTCCCCCATCCTGCGCCTGCACTCCACCTCCAACGCCTTCATGACCAAGGAGCCCTGGAGTTTCGGCACCGATACCCACGAGGTCATGGCGGCAGCCCTGCGCTTACGCCATCGCCTGCTCCCCTACCTGCACACCATGAACCATCGTGCGGCCGCCGGCAC
The DNA here is from genome assembly GCA_021784375.1 of Actinomycetes bacterium. The sequence continues at coordinate 598 of JAJXSV010000331.1, forward strand.
GCCCATCGCACAACCGCTGTACCACCGCTGGTCGCGTGCCCGCGAGGCCTACGCGCATCCCCAGCAATTCTGCTTCGGCAGCGAGCTGCTGGTGGCGCCCATCACCGTACCCATGGATGGGCACACGCGTCTGGGTGCGACTTCCGCCTGGTTGCCGAGCGGCGTGTGGGTCGATGTGTTCACGGACCTGGTGTACGACGGTGATCGCGAACTGCAATTGCACCGGGACCTGCGCTCCATCCCGGTATTGGCAGCCGCCGGAGCCATCGTGCCGCTCGATGCGGCCGAGCTCCCCGGTGATGCGCCGCAGAATCCCGCGCACCTCGAAGTGCTGGTGGTGGTGGGAGCCGATGGCCACTTCACGCTCATCGAGGACGACGACGCGGCCACGCCATGGATCGCGCGCACGCCCATCAGTTTCGAGCAGGCGAGCGGCGTGCTGCGCATCGGCCCGGCCCAGGGCGAACTCTCGGTGCTTCCGGTGCAACGCAACTGGACCGTCAGTTTCATCACGTCCGCCACCGAGCCCGTCTCCGATCGCACACTGCTGGACGTGCAGCGCAGTGCGACGCGACTCACGGTGACCGTCGATGCAGTACCCGTCACCGAGGCCCTGAGCATCGGCATCGGGGAGCAACCGCAGTTGCCCGTCAACGATGTGGCCGCTCGCGCCTTCCGGCTGCTTGATGTGGCGCAGATCGAATACGCGATCAAGAGTCGCACCTACGAGATCATGTCCTCACCACTGCCGTTGCACCTGCGGGTGTCACAGCTGCAGGCGCTGGAGCTGGCGAAGCCCCTGGAATCGGCCTTGATGGAATTGCTGCTGGCGCGCTGAGCGCGTCACTTGAACCAGGCGGTCACGGCCGCGTGGTCGCTCCAGCGCGAATCCCAAGTGGCCGCACGACCAATCTCAAGATCGGTGCAGCGTGCCGCCAATCCCGGCGTGGCCAACAGGTAGTCGATGCGCCAGCCCACGTTGTTGTCGAAGGCCTTGCCGCGGCTGCTCCACCACGTGTAGGGCCCCTCGACTTCACCGAAGTAGCGGCGGTGCAGGTCCACCCAGCCGTGCTTGCCCAGCCAGGTGTCGAAGTAGGCACGCTCCTCGGGCAGGAAGCCGGCGGCTTTGAGGTTGCCCTTCCAGTTCTTGAGGTCCACCTCGCGATGCGCCACATTGAAGTCCCCGACCATGATGGCGTCGGCGCCGCTCTTCATGTGCGCGCGCAGCTTCCTGGTCATGGCCTCCAGGAAGCGGTACTTCTCCGCCTGCTTCTCCTCGATCTCCGCATTGCCCGTGGGCACATAGATGGAAGCGACGACCACTTGCGTCTTCTTGATATCGACGGTGGCCTCCACCCAGCGCCCGGTCTTGGCGAATTCCTTGGGGCCGACGCCGAAACTGATGTCCTGCAAGGGGTATTTGGAGACGATGGCCACACCGGCGTGACCAAGTTTGGCCGAGGAGTCGTGAGCGACATGCACCTTGCTGAAGCCCGCAGCATCCAGCGCTTCATGCAACTGCTCGGTGGTGGCGCGCACCTCCTGCAGGCAGATGACGTCCGCCTTCCCCGCCACCTGCGCTTCCCGCAGTTGCTCCAGCCCGCCATTGCGCAACGCAGCGCGTACGCCATTCACGTTGGCGGTCACCACCGAGAACATCGAGCCTCCTAGCGCTGGCGGTACGACTGCAGCACCGCGTCCGCGACCCTACTGGTGCGGGCGGCCGTTTCGGCAGTGCTGGGGCACACGCCGTGGCCGCGCAGTTCGTCCACGATGCTCTGGATCAGCGGTTGCTGGATGTGTTGGGGATGGGCGATCTCGAGCTCCACCGTGCCCTGCTGGTTGATGAGCCGCAGAGGCTGGTTGGCGAAGCAGGCCAGCTCGATGCGACCGGCGCTGCCCACGATCTCGATGCGGTCCAGCTCGTCGTCCGCCACAAAGCACCAGGAGCCCGTGCCCAGGACGCCGCTGGCATGCCGCCAACTGGCAACCACCGTGTCCTCGACCTCATACAGGCCACCGCGGTTGGCAGCGCTGCCGCTCACGTCCAGCAGGGGGCCCAGCCAGTAGTCGACGATGTCCAATGCATGCACCGCCACATCGAGGAACTTGCCGCCTCCGGCAACCTCCGCCCGCAGGCGCCAGGGCAGCGTCTCCGGCGAACGCTCCGCGGCATCGGGTCGCATGCGCTGCACGATGGAGACGCTGCAGGGCACGCCGATGGCGCCCTCCGCCAGCCATTGCTGCACCTGCGCGAACCGCGGCAGGGCCCGCCGGTAATAGGCGACGAAGAGGCGCACGCCCGCGGCCTCGCAGGCACTGATCATGGCCTCGCACTCTGCAGCGTCCATGGCCATGGGCTTCTCGACGTACACGTGCTTGCCGGCAGCCGCTACCTGCCGGGTGAGCGCCAGGTGCTCGCTGGGGGGTGTCGCGATGTAGACGATGTCGATGTCGTCGTCGGCAAGCAGCGTGGCCACGTCGGGAAAGACTTTGCCCAAGCCATGGCGCGACACCCAGGATTGGGCCTTGGCCAGGGTGCGGTTGGTGACGCCGACCAGTCGCGAGTGCTGGGCCCGGTAGAGGCCGGGCCCGCTCTTGACCTCGGTCACGTCACCGGTCCCGATCATTCCCCACGCGATCTCGTCGAGCATGTTGCGCCTCATTCCCGTCAGTTCCTGCGATTAGACCAGCCGACAGCTTCCTGCGCCAACGGACGCTCTCACCGATGGCAAGGTCCGGCAACGCGTACCCTCTGGCTA
>JAJXSV010000332.1 GCA_021784375.1 Actinomycetes bacterium
GCCGTGGCCAGTGAGTGCATCACCGTGCTCAAGGATCTCGGTGGCGTGGTGGGCCGGCATGTGCTGCTGCTCGTGGGTTCCGGTGCCAACGGTGGCGACGCACTGTTCGCGGGCGTACGCCTGGCCAAACGTGGTGCCGCCGTCTGCGCCCTGCCGGTTGCCGGCCGCATGCATGACGAGGGCCAACGCGCCTTCTCCGCTGCCGGTGGTCGCATCATCGACGTCAATCGTGCACTGGAAATGTTCGACCAGTGGGACCTTGTCATCGACGGCATGGTGGGCCTGGGCTCCACACGCGGTCTCACCGGAATTGCGGCACTCATGGCGCGCGCCATCGCCGACGCGGAACTCTTCACCGTCGCTGTCGATGTGCCCTCCGGGGTGCATGCGGATACCGGCGCCGTCGATGGCGTTGCCATCGATGCCGATCTCACGGTCACCTTCGGTGCTCTGCGTCGTGCGCATGTCATCGCACCCGCTGCCATCAACTGCGGGGAGGTGCTGGTTGCCGATATCGGCGTGCCCATGGATTCCGCGGACCGGGCCGTCACCGGGCAGGGCCACTGGTTCCAGGCGCCGCTCCCCAACGTGGACAAGTACACGCGGGGGGTAGTGGGAATCGTCACCGGGTCCCGGCGCTATCCCGGCGCGGCCCTGCTCTCCACCGCGGCGGCCACGCGCAGTGGCTGCGGCATGGTCCGCTACTACGGGCCGGCCAAGGACGATGTGGTCGCCGCGCAGCCGGAAGTCGTCGCTGAGGGACGCTCCGGCATCGATCGCTCGAAGCGGGTGAGCGCCTGGCTGGTGGGCTGCGGCATGGGCCTTGACGGCAAGGCGCTTGATGCCCTGCGTTCCGTGCTGGACATGCGGACACCGGTGGTCGTCGATGCCGATGCCATCACCTTGATCGCGGAGCACCGGAGCCTGCGCGAGGCGCTGATGTCGCGCCGCACCAGTGGCGACCTCACGTTGCTCACGCCGCATCTTGGCGAGGCGCTGCGATTGGCGCAGGGCTTCGATCTCAAGTTCGACTTCCACGGCGATCGGCTGCGTGCTGCAAAGCGCCTGGCGCGTGCCTGCGACTGCCTGATCCTGCTCAAGGGCCCCACCACGATCATCACCGATGGCTCGCATTTCCTGGCCACGCCGCTGCTGGGCGCCCAGCTGGCCACTGCCGGCAGTGGGGACGTGCTGGCGGGACTCATCGCCGGGGCCGCCGCCCGTTGGGCACGTGCGGGTGACTTCAGCGAACGCGACTTCATGGAACTGGCTGCCGCCAGCGCGCTGCGTCATTCCGCGGCCGCTGCCGTCACCGACAACACCGCATCCGATCTGCTGGTGGGGCTGGCACCGGTCGAATCCGCAACAATGGCGCCGTGACCGGAGCCGTGGGACCAGTACGCGCAGTGGCGGAGATCGATCTCGCCGCTTATGCGTCCAATGTGCGCGCACTGAAGCAGCGCATCGGATCCGCGCAACTGATGTGTGTCGTCAAGGCCGATGCCTATGGGCACGGCATGGTCGAGTGCGCACGCACGGCCCGTCAGGCCGGCGCCGATTGGCTGGGCGTGGCCTTCCTCGACGAAGCCCTGGCCCTGCGCGCCGCAGGTGATCGCGGGCCCTTGCTGGCCTGGTTGCTCAATGACGCCGACAATTTCGCGGCCGCAGTGGAGCAGGACGTCGATCTGAGCATCGCCAATGCAGCGCAGTTGCGTCACGTGATTGCCGCCTACCGGGCTGCGGGTCGCCGGCCGCGCGTGCACATCGAGCTGGATACCGGCCTCTCCCGCGGTGGTGCAGCGCCGGAAACCTGGCGTTCACTGTTCCGGGAGGCGGCCCACCTGGAGGTCGTCTCCGTGTGGTCGCATCTGGCCTGCGCCGACGAGCCGGCACATCCCGCCAATGCGGCGCAGCAGGCGGAATTCGAGCGCGCACTGGCGGTCGCGTCGGCCTGCGGGGTGACGCCCCGCCTGCGTCACCTGGCCAACTCCGCGGCCACGCTCACGCGCCCGGACATGCACTATGACCTGGTGCGTGTGGGCATGGCCTCCTACGGCGTATCGCCCATGAATGACAACGCCGAGCAGTTCGGGCTCGCTCGCGTGATGACGGTGAGGGCCAGCGTGGCCAATGTGCGCGCCGTACCTGCGGGTGCCGGCGTCTCCTACGGCCATCGCTACCTGACCACGCACCCCACCAGCTTGGCCCTGCTGCCACTCGGGTACGCCGACGGCCTGCCCCGCGCCGGCACCAACGCGGGACCGGTTGCCTTGCACGGCCACCGCTTCACCGCTGCCGGCACCATCTGCATGGACCAGTTCGTGATCGACGTCGGCGAGCTCGAGGTGGCGGTGGGTGATGAGGCCATCATCTTCGGGCAGGACGGTCCCAGCGCGGAGGAATGGGCCAGTGCCTGCGGCACCATCGGCTACGAGATGACCACGCGCATCGGTACTCGCCTGGCCAAGCGCTTCCTCGGTGGAGCCTGAGCCATGCGAGTGCCTACGGCCGCGGACATGCGCGACCTCGGAGTGAAGCTGGGTGCGCTGCTGCGTGCCGGCGACCTCGTCATCCTGGATGGCCCCCTGGGCGCGGGCAAAACCACGCTCACCCAGGGCATCGCCGAGGGCTTGCAGGTACGCGGCCCCATCACCTCGCCCACCTTCGTCATTGCGCGCAAGCATCCCTCGCTGGTCGCCGGTCCCGCGCTTGTGCATGTCGATGCCTATCGCATTGAACACTGGGATGAACTGGAGGATCTGGGGTTCGCCTTCGATGCCGAGGAGCACGTGATCGTTGCCGAGTGGGCGGCCGGGCGCATGGAAGACCTGAGCGAGGATCGCCTGCTGGTGCACATCGAACGCAACCATGATGATGAGCGCACGGTTCGCATCGAGGCGGTCGGCCCGCGTTGGGAGGGTGTCGATGTTCCTGCTCGGGATTGACACCTCCACACCGGTCATGAGCGTGGCCCTGGTGCAGAACGGCGTCGTGCTGCGCGAGAGCGCACGTGGTGAGCTCAACGGGCCGCAGTTGCACGGTGAATTGCTCATGCCACTCATTCGCGAGGTGCTTGCCGAGGTGACCATGACCGATCTCGACGGCATTGCCGTGGGCATCGGGCCGGGGCCGTACACGGGCCTGCGCGTGGGACTGGTCACGGCCCAGACCCTGGCCCAGGTGGCCGGCATTCCCGTGTTCGGGGTCAGCTCATTGGACGCGCTGGCCCATGGCGCACGCCGCGCCGGACACGTGGGGCGTTTCGTGGCCAGCATCGACGTGAAGCGCAAGGAGTACGCCGCCGCCACCTACGACGAGCATGATCACCCGGTATTCGGCCCCA
>JAJXSV010000333.1 GCA_021784375.1 Actinomycetes bacterium
GCGCCAGATCATCGACAACCTGTGCGAGAACGCCCTTCGTGTGACGCCGGCCGGGCAAGCGCTGGTCTTGGCATTGCGCGACGTGCCCGGGGGGGTGGCATTGCAGGTGCGCGATGGCGGACCGGGGCTCTCCGCGGACGACATGGCCGTGGCCTTCGAACCGTCCGCGCTGCACGATCGGTACATCGGCATCCGCCCGGTGGGGACGGGGGTGGGCCTGGCCCTGGTGGGCAGGCTGGCACAGCGACTCGGTGGCAGGGCGGAGGCGGGGTCGGCGCCCGAGGGTGGGGCCAGTTTCACCGTGTTCCTGCCTCGTGAATGGGGAAGGCCGCCTGCGTCAGGAGCATCGACGGTCAGCGTCTAGTCTTTCCTGCAGAGGGGAGGCACTGTGACCGTTCTGGACGACATCATCGTCGGAGTGCGTGAGGATCTCGCCCTGCGTCAGGCGCAGGTTTCGCTTGACGAACTCAAGGCCCGCGCTGCCAAGCAACGTCCTGCACTGCCGGTGCTGCCGGTGCTGCGCGGCGAGGACATCGCCGTCATCGCTGAAGTGAAGCGCAAGTCACCGAGCAAGGGCGACCTGGCGGAGATCACCGACCCCGCCGTCCTGGCCGCCCAGTACGAAGCGGGCGGTGCACACGTCATCTCCGTGCTCACCGAGCAGCGCCGTTTCGGCGGCTCGCTGGCTGATCTGGCGGCCGTCCGCGCAGCGGTGGACATTCCCATTCTGCGCAAGGACTTCATCGTTTCCTCCTACCAACTCTGGGAAGCCCGCGCCTATGGCGCCGATCTGGTACTGCTCATCGTGGCCGCGCTCGAGCAGGATGCACTGGAGTGCCTGCACGAACGGGCCCAGTCCATCGGCCTTTCGGTGCTGGTGGAAGTGCATGACGAGCAGGAAGTCGCGCGAGCAGTAGCCGCTGGAGCCCGCATCATCGGTATCAATGCCCGTGACCTCAAGACCCTGGAAGTCCATCGCGGCCAGTTCTCACACGTGGCCCCCTTCATCCCTTCACACATCGCCAAAGTGGCGGAGTCCGGAGTGCGCGGCCCCGAGGATCTCCTGCAGTACGCCAAAGCCGGTGCCGATGCGGTGCTGGTGGGCGAGTCGCTCGTCACCGGTCGCGATCCCCGTGAATCGGTGCACCAGCTCGTGACGGCAGGTGCGCATCCCGCCATCCGGCACGAGCGATAGGTCACCGCATGGAGCAGTTACCGGACAGCCATGGCCACTTCGGTCAGTACGGCGGCAGGTTCGTACCCGAGGCGCTCATGCGGGCCCTCGACGAACTCGACGAGGCATACCGCAAGGCGAAGGTGGATCCCGAGTTCATCAACGAACTCGCGCATCTGCACAGGACCTACTCCGGTCGGCCCTCGCCCCTCACCGAGGCCAAGCGTTTCTCACAGCACGCCGGCGGCGCACGCGTCTTCCTCAAGCGTGAGGATCTGAACCACACCGGCTCACACAAGATCAACAACGTGCTGGGCCAGGCGCTGCTCACCAAGCGCATGGGCAAGCGTCGTGTCATCGCCGAGACCGGTGCCGGGCAGCACGGTGTCGCCACTGCAACCGCCGCGGCACTCATGGGCCTGGAATGCGTGGTCTACATGGGCGAGGTGGATACGCAACGGCAGGCGCTCAATGTGGCACGCATGCGACTGCTCGGCGCTGAGGTCGTCTCCGTCACCTCCGGATCACGCACCCTCAAGGACGCCATCAACGAGGCCATGCGCGACTGGGTCACGAACGTCGACTCCACCCACTATCTGCTGGGCACGGTTGCCGGCGCGCATCCCTTCCCGGAGATGGTGCGTGACTTCCATCGCATCATCGGTATCGAGGCACGAGAGCAGTTCCTGGAGGCCACCGGTCACCTGCCCACCGCGATCGCGGCCTGTGTGGGTGGTGGCAGCAATGCCATCGGCATCTTCCATGCCTTTCTTGACGACGACGTGCAACTCTGGGGTTTCGAAGGCGGGGGCAAGGGCATCGAGACCGGCGAGCACTCGGCCTGTCTCACCGGTGGCGAACCGGGCGTGCTGCACGGTGCGCGCTCCTACCTGCTCCAGGACGCGGAGGGCCAGACCATCGAGTCCTACTCGGTGAGCGCGGGCCTCGATTATCCGAGCGTGGGCCCCGAGCACGCCTACCTCAAGGACATCGGCCGCGCCCACTACGAACCGGTCAACGACGACAAGGCCATGGATGCCTTCGCGCTGCTCTGTCGCACCGAGGGCATCATCCCTGCCATTGAAAGCGCGCACGCACTGGCCGGTGCCCTGCGCCTGGGCAATGCCCTTGGTCCCTCGGCGTCGATCATCGTGAACCTCTCCGGTCGCGGTGACAAGGACGTGGTCACCGCTGCGCGGTGGTTCGGGCTGGCGGACGTCTGATGAACGCGAAACTCGACGCTGCCTTCGCCACCGCTCATGCCCAGGGGCGCGCGGCACTCATCGGCTACTACCCGGCCGGGTTCCCCACCGTGGAGACTTCCATCGAGTACATCACCGCCATGGTGCGCGGAGGCGTCGATGTGGTGGAGATCGGCCTGCCCTACACCGATCCCTTGATGGACGGTCCCGTCATACAACGCGCCGTGGAAGCGGCGCTGGCCCATGGCACCCATACCGCGGATGTGATGCACGTGGTGGCGGAGGTCGCCAAGACCGGCGCACCGACGCTGGTCATGTCGTACTGGAATCCCATCGAGCGTTACGGCGTCGATCGCTTCGCCGGTGATCTGGCCGAGGCGGGGGGAGTCGGCGTCATCACGGCCGATCTCACTCCCGAAGAAGCCGGACCCTGGAACCTGGCCACGGACGCCCATCAGATTGCGCGAGTGTTCCTCGTGGCCCCCTCCTCCACTCCGGAGCGACTCAAGATCGTGGCGGATGAGACCACCGGTTTCGTGTACGCGGCTTCGCTCATGGGTGTTACCGGCGAGCGCACTGCGGTCTCCACACAGGCGGAGACACTGGTGCGACGCACCCGTGACGTCACCCGGCGTCCCATCGCGGTGGGCCTCGGCGTCTCCACTCCCGAGCAGGCCGCGGACATCGCTCGCTACGCCGACGGCGTGATCGTGGGCTCCGCCTTCGTGCGCGCCGTCCTGGATGCCCCGGACCACGCCGCCGCACTCATCGCCCTTGAAGAGCTGGCAAGCAAACTGGCCGCTGGCGTACGCCAGCACTGACCGCCTCTAGCATTGGCGGACGACTCCCGGAGGCAGTAGATGGCGAAGGATCAAAGCGCGGAACGTCGCGCCCAGGCGGCGGCAGTCAAGGCGGAGGCCTCGTTGGCCCATGCCCGGGACAGGCGCATCAAGATGCTCGGCG
>JAJXSV010000334.1 GCA_021784375.1 Actinomycetes bacterium
TCCACCCCGAGTCGCTCGGCGAGCGCGCGCCCCACGGTCGTCTTGCCCGCTCCGGGAGCGCCCACGAGCAGGGCACGCGGGCTCATCGGATGCGCATCTCACGCTTGTACGCCAGCAGGTTCCGGCGCGTCTCGGCGACACTGTCGCCGCCGAACTTCTCGAGCACGGCGTCCGCGAGCACCAGGGCCACCATGGCCTCGGCGATGACCGACAGCGCCGGTACGGCGCAGGCGTCGCTGCGCTGGTTGAAGGCCTGGGCCGCTTCGCCGGTGGCGGTGTCGACGGTGCGCAGGGCACGCGGCACGGTGGAGATGGGCTTCATGGCAGCCCGCACTCGGAGCGCTTCGCCCGTGGTCATGCCGCCCTCGGTACCGCCGCTGTGCCCGGTCACCCGTCGAATGCCCGCGGCGGTCGGGACCATCTCGTCATGCGCCTGGGAACCGCGCAGCGCGGCCAGGGCGAAGCCGTCGCCCACTTCCACGCCCTTCACGGCCTGGATCCCCATGAGCGCAGCAGCCAGGCGTGCGTCCAGGCGGCGATCCCAGTGCACATGGGAACCGAGACCGACCGGCAGGTTGCGGGCTACGACCTCCACCACACCCCCGAGCGTGTCGCCCTCCCTGTGCGCGGTGTCGATCTCCGCGACCATGAGCGTGGACGCGGACGGATCCGCGCAGCGCACTGGATCCGCGTCCAGGGCGTCCCCGTCCAGGGCTGCCGGGTCGGCTGCCGGCGCCTCGACCGATCCGATCCGCACAACGTGACTCACCAGTTCGACATCCGCGACGGCGGCGAGGAGCGACTTGGCGATCTCGCCGAGGGCCACCCTGGTGGCCGTCTCGCGCGCACTGGCGCGCTCGAGCACCGGGCGGGCATCGTCGAAACCGTACTTCTGCATGCCGGCCAGGTCGGCGTGACCGGGGCGGGGGGTGGTGAGGGCAGCACTGCGCGCCTGTCCCTCGAGCACGTCCGGATTGACTGGGTCGGGCGACATCACCGTCTCCCAGCGCGGCCACTCGCTGTTGCCGATCGTCAAGGCGATCGGCCCGCCCATGCTGCTACCGTGCCGCACCCCGCCGAGGATCGTGACCTCGTCGCGCTCGAACTTCTGGCGCGCGCCACGACCGTAGCCGAGGCGACGCCTGGCCAGGGCCGCAGCGATCCGCTCGGTGGTGACCGGCACACCGGCCGGAACCCCCTCGACGACCCCGACCAGGGCGGGGCCGTGGGATTCACCCGCAGTGAGCCAGCGCAACATGGCGGAATCCTCTCACGCGATGAATTGCGAGCCACCGAGGGCCGCGTACATGGCGGCCACGATCGCGCCGCGATTCCCGGCGTCGACCCGGGTCATGAGCAGGACCTGCTGCGCCGCCTGGTGGACGAGCAGGTCGAGGCCGCCGAGGACCCGGCCGCCGGCATCGAACCAGGCGCCCGCGAACGCCGTGGGCCACGGCGCGTAGATCACCTCGAAGAGCATGCCCGGTCGCTCAGGGACAGCGAGCCCATCCGTCGCCCCGGCGACGGCAGCAGCAATGGTCACGTCCACCGGCACCTGCGGGTCGCTCCAACCGTGCGTGTGCACGTTGACGGAGAAGCCCTCCAGCCATCGCTGCATGTCCTGCACGGCCTCCGCCCGCCGTCCGTAGAGGTGGAGGTCGCTCACGCCCTCCTCGATCATCGCGTAGGCGGCCGACCGCGCGGTCGAACCCGTCCCGAGCACCGCTGCCGATCCTGCCGGCGGCATGTCCGCCGAGCGCAGCGCCTCGATGAAGCCCACCACGTCCGTGTTGTAACCCTGCAGGACGTCGCCGAACACCAGCGTGTTCACCGCTCCTGTGGCTCGAGCCGCCTCATCGTGCTGCTCAGCGAGCGCGAAGGCGCGGGGCTTCAAGGGCATGGTGAGGGAGAGCCCCCGGAACTCGCCCGCGTGCTCGGCGAGGAAGGGGACGAGGCCGGCGTCATCGACCTCGTGCCGCTCGTAGGTCCAGGGCAGGTCGAGCGCGCGGTAGGCGGCGAGGTGCAGCAGCGGTGACTTGCTGTGGGCAACCGGTGATCCGAGGACGGCGGCCTTCGGCATCAGTTGTTCCTCAGGAACTTGGCCTTGAGCTGCATGAACTCCGCGTAGGTGCGGGCGAACTCGGTGGTCTGCTTCTTGGGGTCCGTGGTGACGAAGTACATCCAATCCCCGACCGCCGGTGACAGGGCTGCCTCGATGGCGGCGGCCCCCGGATTGTCGATGGGCGTCGGGGGCAGGCCCGTGTGCAGGTAGGTGTTGAACGGGGTGTCCCTGTCCAACTGCGCCTGACTCAGTTGGATGCGGCTGATCCCGAGACCGTAGTTCACGGTGCTGTCGAGCTGCAGGGGCATGTTCCTCGCCAGGCGGTTGAGGATGACCCGGGCCACCTTCGAGAAGTCGGCGGGCGCTGCCTCCTGTTCGAGGATGGAGGCGATCACCATGACGTCATGCACGGTCAACTGCTCGGCCCGAGCCCGACGTTCGAGCTCGAGCTCCGTGGCCGTCTGCTGGAAGCGGGTGAGCATCATCTTCGCGACGTCCGCGGGCCGATCCGTGTGCTTGAGCTCGTAGGTGGCCGGGAACAGGTAGCCCTCGACCCGACCGCCGGCGCTGGCGGGCAGCTTCTGGGCGGTGAACGCCCTGGCCACGGTGGCGGTGTCCAGCTTCAGCTTCGCAGCCACGAGCGCGTAGATCTCCCTGGCGCGCAAGCCCTCCGGCACCACCAGTTTGATGCTGTTCCGGGACTCCGGGTTCAGCAGCAGTGTGATGGCCGTGGCGGCGGGAATGTGGGCAGGGAGCTTGTAGTCGCCGGGCGTGATGTAGCGCGACTGCACATTCGCGGTGCCCGCCTCCACGCCGGCGTCCACGCTTGCGGTGATGCCCGCGTCTGCGAGCTCGCGGGCGATGGTGCGCAGGCTGTCGCCATCGTTCACCGTGACGGCCGTCATGGCACCTTGCGTGCCGGCGGGGTAGTCCGCGGGCCCGCTCATGAGTTTCACCGCTAGCGCGCCGAAGGCGACCACGGCGACCAGGATGGGGAGCACCACGTGCCAGAGCGGTCTCGGGCGCGGTCGGGGTGATGCCATGCGGAACCCGAACTCGGTCAAAGCGACTCCCCTGCTGGTTGTCCGGTGCGCCGTTCGTATTCGAGCGCGTATTCGAGGATGCCGACGGCGGCCTGGGCGTCGACGTGGCGTCGCGCCTGCCGGTTGGTCTTGCCCGCCTCCTGCAACTGTCGCAACGCACCGGCAGTCGTGAGCCGCTCATCCACGAATCGGAGGGGTAGTCCCGGCAGGGCCTGCGCGAGGAGTTCG
>JAJXSV010000027.1 GCA_021784375.1 Actinomycetes bacterium
GAGTCCTACGAGTTCAACCTCGGCGGCAACGGCAAGAGCCAGATCCTCGGCACCACCGGTTTCGTCAAGCTCGTGCGCGAGAAGCAGGGACCGGTCGTCGGCATCCACATGATCGGCGCACGCGTCGGCGAGCAGATCGGCGAGGCCCAGCTCATCTTCAACTGGGAGGCCAGCCCCGAGGACGTCGCGCCATTGATCCATGCGCACCCCACCCAGAACGAAGCACTCGGCGAGGCGCACCTCGCGCTTGCCGGCAAGCCACTGCACGCGCACGCGTAGGACGAAGGAGAACCATGTCGATCCAGGTCACGATGCCGGCGCTCGGAGAGAGCGTCACCGAAGGCACGGTCACGCGTTGGATGAAGAACGTCGGTGACAGCATCAGCGTCGATGAGCCACTGCTCGAGGTGTCGACCGACAAGGTCGACACCGAGATCCCGGCACCCGCCGGCGGTGTGCTGCTGGAGATCCTGGTGCCCGTGGACTCCACCGTGCCGGTCGGCGCCGTGGTCGCCGTGATCGGCGAACCGGGAGAGGCGACATCCCCCGCACCGGCCGCACCGACACCCGCCCCAGCCGCCGCGGCTGCGCCGCTCCCCCCGGCACCGGCCGCACCGACCGCAGCCGCCGCACCTGCACCTGCTGCACCTGCGCCTGCTGCACCGCTCGCCCCGGCACCTGCCGGGGCCGGCACCCCAGTGCTGCTGCCCGCGCTGGGCGAGAGCGTCACCGAGGGCACGGTCACCCGTTGGATGAAGAACGTCGGCGACAACGTCCTGGCGGACGAGCCCCTGCTCGAGGTGTCCACCGACAAGGTCGACACCGAGATCCCCTCGCCCGCATCCGGCGTCCTGCTGTCGATTGCCGTCCCCGCGGACACCACGGCGCCGGTGGGTACCGTGCTCGCCATCATCGGCTCGGCCTCCACGGCACCCGCTGTGGTTCCCGTGGCAGCGGCCCCAGTGCCTGTTGCGCCCGCGCCGCCCGCGGCCCCTGTCGTGCCTGTGGCCCCTGTGCAGGCAGCGCCCGCGGCCGCTGCGGTGGCTGTCGTCGCGACGGACCTCGACGCCTATGTGACGCCACTCGTGCGCAAGATCGCCAGCGAACAAGGGGTCGATCTCTCGACGCTCAAGGGCACCGGCGTCGGCGGGCGCATCCGCAAGCAGGACGTCCTCGATGCAGCCGCCGCCAAGCAGGCCGCGATCGCGCCTGCCGCACCCGTGGCCACGGCTCCCGTCGTTTCCGCACCGGCGGCAACGGCCGCACCGGCCTCCGCCTCCTCCCCCCTTCGCGGGCGCACCGAACCGCTCACGCGCCTGCGCAAGGTCATCGCGCAGCGGATGGTCGAATCGCTGCAGATCTCCGCGCAGCTCACGTCGGTGGCCGAGGTCGACGTCACGAACATCGTGAACCTGCGCAGCCGCAACAAGAAGGCCTTCGAAGCCCGCGAGGGTGTGGGCCTGTCGTACATGCCCTTCTTCATCAAGGGCCTGGTGGACGTCCTCAAGGCACACCCCACGCTGAACTCGTCCATCGACATCGCGGCGGGCACCGTCACCTACCACGATGCAGAGCACCTGGCCTTCGCGGTCGACACACCGCGTGGCCTGCTCGTGCCGGTCATCCGTGATGCCGGTGACCTCTCGATGGCGGGCCTCGCGCGCAAGGTGGCGGATCTGGCAGAGCGCACGCGTTCCGGTCAGGTCTCGCCGGATGAGCTCTCGGGCGGCACCTTCACGCTCACGAACACGGGGAGCCGCGGCGCGCTCATCGATACCCCCATCGTGAACCAGCCGCAGGTCGCGATCCTGGGCCTCGGTCAGATCGTGAAGCGCCCCGTGGTCATCACGGACTCGGAGGGCGGCGATGTCATCGCCATCCGCCATATGGTGTTCCTGTCGCTGACCTACGACCACCGGATCGTGGACGGAGCCGATGCGGCGCGCTTCCTCACCGACCTCAAGGTGCGCTACGAGCAGGGATCCTTCGACCTCTAGGTCGCACGGCATCATGGAAGGGGCGCCCATTGGGTGCCCCTTCCGCATTCCCGCCCACCGCACGTGTCAGTCCACCGCGCGATAGCGTGAGCCATGCGCGTTGCTATCACCGGGGCATCAGGCCTCATCGGCACGGCCCTCCACGCCTCGCTCGTCGCAGACGCTGATGTCGAAGTCATCACGCTCGTCCGTCGCCCTGCACGCAACGCCCGTGAGCTGCGCTGGGACCCGGACACCGGCACGCTTGATCCCGCGGGTCTCGCAGCTGTGGACGCGGTCGTGCACCTGGCGGGCGCCGGCGTCGGTGACCATCGATGGAACCCCGCCCACCAGCGCCTGATCCTGGAGTCGCGCACGCGTGGCACAGACACCATCGCTCGGGCTGCTGCCGCTGCGGGGGTGGCCACGCTCATCAGCGCCTCGGCCATCGGCTTCTACGGGGACACCGGCGACCGGGCCACCGATGAGAGCGGCGCGCGCGGCCGGGGATTCCTCGCTGACGTGGTCGCCGCCTGGGAGGGCGCCGCCCAGCCTGCTGCTGAAGCCGGCATGCGCGTGGCATTCACCCGCACCGGGCTGGTCGCGGCCAGGGAGGGCGGCGCATTCGGGCGCATGCTGCCGCTGTTCCGCCTCGGACTCGGCGGACCGCTGGGGAACGGACGTCAGTACTGGTCACCGATCACCCTGCGGGACGAGGTGCGCGCGCTGCGCTTCCTCCTGGAGCGGCCACTCTCCGGAGCCTTCAACCTCACGGCCCCGACGCCCGTCACGAATGCCGAGTTCACGCGAGCACTCGGCCGTGCGCTGCGCCGTCCAGCCGTGCTCCCGGTGCCCGCCTTCGCGCTGCGCGCGGCGGTCGGTGCGTTCGCGGGTGAGATCCTCGCCTCGCAACGCATCGTGCCGGCTCGGCTGCTGGCGGCCGGCTTCCAGTTCGAGGACGCAACGCTGGACGCCATCACTTCGTCGTTGCTCTGATCGACGAGTAGTAGACCCATCCCCACGCGGTGTTGCGCAGCTCGACGTTCCAGGTGGCACGCCCGCGCGCTGCCACGGTCTGCAGAACCCTGCCCCGACCGTCGACGACCTCGTACGCACCCAGCTCATCGACCACCGTGACCAGCGCCCGTGGCTCGCGATCACCCACCGTCGAGTACTGCTCAGTGACGGAGATCACGCGCATCGGATAGGTGCGCAGGTGGGCGTGCGCCCGCTGCAGTCGCTTCAGCAGCATGTCGTCGGTGTTGAAGGCCGGCGAGCTGACGGCGTCCACCGTGAGCACGTCATCGTTGCCCGGTTCGGTGAACATGTGGCCGCGTCGCAGGTCCAACTGCTCGATGACCGGCTTCCACTGCAGTGGTCCCGGTGTCCTGCGCATGTCGACCGCGGCTGCCGAAGATGCCGTGGGGAGGGTCGGCGCCGGGGCCGCCACGGGTTTCGCCGCACCGCGCACCAGGTTGCTCAATGCGGAGAGTGCGAGCAGCAGCGCCAGCGCGGCCGCCACGATGTAGAGCACACGCTTCCTGCCAGGCGGGACCCGGAAACCCACCGCTTGCCCGTTGGTGGCCCGCCTGCTCGGCGGCTTCGTCGGAGAGGGCCGCCCGTGCGGCGCCGGGGGCGCGTCGGTGGCTGCTGATGCTGGCGAGGTGGAGTCCGTTCCTGCCGCGTCGCGCAGGTCCTTCAAGATGCCGGAGAGTCGATCCATGTCGGCATCGTCATCACAGGTGGCTGTGGATGACTGCGTATCCACAGTTAGCCTGCCCTCATGACAGTCCGACGCATCATCGCCACGTCCGGCGGTTTCATGGCCTCCGACAACTACGAACTCGCCAGGCCGGGCAACACCATCCTGGAAGCGCTCCGCATCACGGGCAAGGTGCGACCGCGCGTATGCCTGCTCCAGACGGCATCCGGCGACCCCGCAGCGAACTACCTCCGCGGTTACGAGGCCCTCACGCGGATCGGCTGCGACGTCACCCACCTGTCGCTGTTCACGATGCCCACGCACGACCCCTTCGAGGTGCTCACGTCCAGCGACCTGGTGTGGGTTGGCGGCGGCTCGGTGGCCAACCTGCTCGCCGTGTGGCGCGTCCACCGCGTCGACGAGGCGATGGCCGAGGCCTGGGACCGCGGGGTCATCCTGGGCGGAGTAAGCGCCGGGTCGATCTGCTGGCACATCGGCGGCGCCACCGACTCCTTCGGGCCCACCCTCCGCCCCATCACCAACGGGCTGGGCCTGCTCCCCTACGGGAACGGTGTCCACTACGACTCGGAACCGCAACGCCGTCCGTTCATCCAGCAACTCGTCGCCAAGGGCACCTTCACCACCGCCTTCTGCACGGACGATCGCGTGGGCATCCTCTACGAGGGCACGGAGCCCGTGCGCGTGATCACCGACAACGACGTCGACCCTGCGACGGGTCCCGCGGCCTACCGCGTGGAAGCGGTCGGCGGCGAGCCCGTGGAGACCCGCCTGGCACCGGGCGGTGTCAGCGCCTGACGAGCACCAACTCGTCCATGAATGAACTCACCGGTGTCGCGCACAGGCGCTCGTAGTCGAGGGCGAGGTCCAGGATGCGCTCGCTCTGCGCTTCGTCGAACACCCGGTGCACATTGGTCCGGAACTTCTCGAGGAGCAGCGGCAAGCCCTCCTCGCGTCGGCGCTTGTGGCCGATCGGGTACTCGACGAGCACCTCATCCGTGCTCGTCCCGTCCGAGAACCGGATGGACACAGCGTTGGGGATGCTGCGCTTCTCAGGGTCCAAGTAGTCCGCGGAGAAGCGCGCGTCCTCCACGCACCTGATCCGCGCGCGCAGGGCATCGATGCGCGGGTCCCCGGCGACGACATCCTCGTAGTCGCGGGCGGTGAGCCGACCGAGGATGAGCGGCACGGCCACCATGTACTGGACGCAGTGATCCCGATCAGCCGGGTTGCGGAGGGGGCCCTGCTTGTCGATGATGCGGATGCAGGCCTCGTGTGTACGGATAGTGACCGATTCGATCTCCTCGATGCCCCTGCCCCGCTCGCGCATCCAGTGGTGCAGGGACATCGCTGCCTCGACCGCGGTCTGGGCATGGAACTCCGCAGGGTAGGAGATCTTGAAGAGGATGTTCTCCATGACATACGAGCCGTACGGCCGCTGGAACGTGAAGTGCCGGCCGCGGAAAGAGGCGTCGTAGAAGCCCCAGACCGGTGCCGTGAGGGCCGACGGATACCCCATCTCCCCGACCTGCGCCATCAGCGCCAGTCTCACGGCGCGCGAGGTCGCATCCCCCGCGGCCCACGACTTGCGGGTGCCGGCGTTGGGGAAGTGCCGGTAGGTGCGCAGTGACTGGCCATCCACCCAGGCCAGCGAGACGGCGTTCAGCGCCTGCTCCCGCGTCAGCCCCATGAGCTCGCAGGCCACCGCCGTCGAGGCCACCTTGACGAGCACCACGTGGTCGAGTCCGACCCGGTTGAAGGCGTTCTCGAGCGCGATGCACCCCTGGACCTCATGCGCCTTCACCATGGCGGCGAGCACGTCACGGATGGTCAGCGAACGTCGGCCCGATCGGGTGAGCCAATCGGCCACGGCGAGGATCGCACCCAGGTTGTCGGACGGGTGACCCCACTCGGCGGCCAGCCAGGTGTCGTTGAAGTCCAACCAGCGGATCGCCGTTCCGATGTTGAACGCGGCCTGCACGACATCGAGTTCGAGATCGGTGCCGGGCACCCGGGCGCCGCGGTCGACCGATGTGCCGGGCACCAGCGGCCCCAGCAACTTCGTGCATGTCGGGTACCCGAGTGCCTCCAGCCCGCAACCGATGGTGTCGAGCAGGCAGTTCCAGGCCGTGCGCAGCGCCACCTCCGAGCGGACCTGGTAGTCATACACGTAGTCGACGATGTCCTGCATCTCCGGATCGAAGGCTTGCGCGGCGATCGCGGGGTGCTCTGCCACGGCTCAGCGCTCCTCGATCGAGACGAAGACCCGGTCCTCGGGACCCGTGTAGTTCGCGCCGGGTCGGATGATCTTGTTGTCCTCGCGCTGCTCGATGACGTGCGCGGCCCATCCCGCGGTGCGTGCGAACACGAACACGGGAGTGAAGAAGTCCGTGGGGATGCGCATGGCGTGGTAGGCCACTGCGCTGTACCAGTCGAGATTGGCGAACATGCGCTTGGCATCCCACATCACGGCCTCGATGGCTTCGGCGACCTCGAACAGCCCGGGGTCATCGACGGACAACTGTTCCGCGATCGCCTTGACGATCGGGCTGCGTGGATCGTTCACCGTGTAGACGGGGTGTCCGAAGCCGATGATCACCTCATGCTGCTCCACGCGTTCGCGGATATCCGCCTGCGCTGCAGCCCCGTCGGTGTAGCGGCCCATCACCTCCAAGGCGGCTTCATTGGCACCACCGTGCTTGGGCCCGGCCAGTGCACCGATCGCACCCGTGATCGCGGAGTGGATGTCGCTGCCGGTGCCGGCGATCACACGCGCGGCGAACGTCGAAGCATTGAACTCGTGCTCTGCGTACAGGATGAGGGACGCGTTCATGGCGCGCTCCCACGCCGCAGAGGGCGCACGTCCGTGCAGGAGCGTGAGGAAGTGCGCGCCGATGGAGGAGGCGCCGGAATCGCAACTGATGCGCTGGCCGGAGCGGGAGAAGTGGTACCAGTAGCAGAGCATCGAGGGCAGGCAGGCGAGGAGGCGATCTGCGATGGCGCGCGCGCCGTCCGCGGCGTGGTGGCCGGCCTCCCCCTCCATGGTCCCCAGTGCGGAGACGCCGGTTCGCAGCACGTCCATGGGATGCGCGCCCGCCGGGATGCGCTCCAGGACCTGCAGCAAGGCGTCAGGCAGTGCCCGCTGGGCCGCCAACCGGGCCCGGTAGGCCACCAGCTCTTCAGTCGTCGGCAATGTGCCGTGGACGAGGAGGTGTGCCACCTCCTCGAACTGGCAGGACGCTGCCAGGTCCGCGATGTCGTAACCGCGGTAGTGCAGGTCGTTGCCGCTGCGGCCGACGCTGCACAGCGCCGTGTTCCCGGCCACGACTCCGGACAGCGCGACCGACTTCTTGGCAGGCGTCATTCGCTTCCCTCCTGGAACCTGTCGAGCGCGCGCTCATAGCGGTGGTAGTCGATGCGTTCGTACAGTTCCTCGCGCGTCTGCATCTCGGCGAGGACGGCGCGCTGCGTCCCGTCCCTGCGGATGGTCTCGTAGACGCGCTCAGCCGCCCTGTTCATCGCGCGGAACGCCGACAGTGGGTAGAGCGCGATCGAGACGCCCGCGCCACGCAACTCGTCGAGCGTGTACAGCGGTGTCTGCCCGAACTCGGTGATGTTCGCGAGGACGGGGACGCCCGTCGCCTCCGCGAACACGCGGTAAGTCGCCAGGTCCTGCGCGGCCTCGGGGAACAGCATGTCCGCGCCTGCCTCGACGTAGGCGACCGCGCGTTGCACTGCGGCCTCCAACCCTTCGTTGGCGAGCGCGTCCGTGCGCGCCATGATCGTGAAATCGTCCGAGGTGCGCCCGTCCACCGCCGCTCTGATGCGGTCGACCATCTCGGCCATGGGCACGATCGATTTGTTGGGCCGGTGCCCGCAGCGCTTGGCCGCCACCTGATCCTCGATGTGCACAGCCGAGGCGCCGGCTCGTCCCATCTCGCGCACGGTGCGCGTGATGTTGAAGGCGGATGCGCCGAAGCCGGTGTCGATGTCCACGAGCAGTGGCAGGTCACAGACGTCGGTGATGCGGCGCACGTCCACGAGCACGTCCTCCAACGTGGTGATACCAAGGTCCGGCACACCGAGCGAGCCTGCGGCGACACCGCCGCCCGAGCAGTAGATGGCGCGGTATCCCGAACGCTTGGCGAGCAACGCGTGATTGGCGTTGATGGCGCCGACGACCTGCAAGGGCTGCTCGGCCGCCACGGCATCGCGGAAGGAGGTCATGGCATCAGCTCGTGAACAGCCCGGCATACGCGTTCATCGCCGGCTGGCCGCCGAGATGTGCGTACAACACGTGGGAGTCGCTGGGGATGTGGCCCGCCTTGACGAGGTCGATGAGCCCGGCCATGGACTTGCCCTCGTAGACGGGGTCGAGGATCACTCCCTCCAGCGAGCCGACGAGCCGGATGGCGTCGATGGTGGACTGCACGGGGATCCCGTACTCGTCACCGGCCCACCCTTCGAGCACGGTCACCTCGTCGTCCCGCAGTTCACGGCCGAGGCCGATGAGCTGCGCGGTGTTGCTCGCGATGCGCGCCACCTGGGCCCGAGTCTCCGCGAGCGTGGCTGAGGCATCGATGCCGATGACGCGACGCGGCCTCTCCTGACCCGCGAATCCCGCGATCATGCCGGCATGTGTGGAGCCGGTCACCGTGCAGACGACGATGGTGTCGAAGAAGACGCCGAGTTCCTGCTCCTGCCGTTCCACCTCGTAGGCCCAGTTGGCGAAGCCGAGGCCACCGAGCGGGTGCTCCGACGCTCCGGCTGGGATCCCGTAGGGCCGGCCACCCCTGGCCTCCACGTCGGCGAGTGCCTGCTGCCAGCTGTCCTTGATGCCGATGCCGAATCCGCTGGGATCCAGCCGCACCTCGGCTCCCATGATGCGGGAGAGCATGATGTTGCCAACCCGGTCGTTGGTGACGTCGGGCCAGTTCACCCAGCGCTCCTGCACGAGCAATGCCCTCATGCCGATGTGGGCGGCGACCGCCGCGACCTGGCGAGTGTGGTTGGACTGGTAGCCGCCGATGGAGACGAGCGTGTCGGCACCAGAGGCGATCGCATCGGGCACGATGTACTCGAGTTTGCGCACCTTGTTGCCGCCGTATGCGAGACCACTGTTGCAGTCCTCGCGCTTGGCCCAGATCTGTGCGCCTCCGAGGTGCGCGGTGAGCCGGTGCAACCGGTGGATCGGACTGGGCCCGAACAGCAGTGGATAGCGGGCGAAATCCTGAATCGACATGCGGCCCTCCGGGGTACGTCACGCGGAACGCCTCGCAGCCTGCCACGTCCGCCCACGAGGGCTCCGGCCTACCCCGCGGTCACGCGGTCACGGCACCCGCGGCGACGCCGAGCGGTGAAACGGCCGACGGCCCCGTTGTCCACGGCAGGCGCATGCTGTTCCGTGGGCGAAGGGGCCGTCGGCCGTTTCTCCTTGGCTCCCCCGTTTGGACTCGAACCAAAAACCGCCCGATTAACAGTCGGGAGCTCTGCCAATTGAGCTACGGAGGATCATCCGGCGGGCCGGACAACGCGCGGAACAATACCAGCGTTTCAGGGGCCGCCAAATCCGCGCTCAGACGCCACGAGCGCGCTCTCCGAGCTCGCGCCGCTGCCCCTCGAGGGCGAGGAGGTCTGTGAATGCACGGGCGTGTTCGGGCGATGCCTCGTCCAAGCGCTGCAGGCGCGACTTGAGTTCGGCGATGCGCCGAGCGGCATCCAGCTCGAGCAACCGGGCCACGACGCTGTTGCAGTACACCACCGGATCACCCTTGGCATCGACCGTCAACGGGTCGACGATGGCTGCAGTCAGCGTCGCCCGGACGCCGTCGTCAGTCGCGGCCTCGAGCACGCGATCGAACCAGTCGGCGTTGCTCGCCGCAGCCGCGCCTCCACCGGCGACGATGGCATCGTGCGCGAGGCGGTAGGCCTCGACGGTGTAGGCGTCACGCTCGACCACGTCATACCAGTCCGCCACCGCCAGCGGCTGCTGCAGCACCGCCTTCAGCGCCTCCCGTTCCACCCGGGCCTCCACGCTGTTCGGGATCGCAACGCGCGGTCGGGTGGGCAGCGAAGGCGTGGGGGCAACGGCGACGGTCCGTGCCTGCGCCCGGCTGCCCTGCGTCACGGCGTTCGACACCATCCCCGGCTCGACCCCGAGCCAGCCGGCGAGCAGGCGCGTGTACTCAGGGCGCAGCGCCTGGTCCCGGATCCGTCCGACGATCGGGGCGGTGGCGCGCAGGGCGCTCACCCGGCCCTCGGCGGTGTCGAGGTCGTAGCCACGGAGCGTCGACCTGATGGCGAACTCGAACATGGGCTGGCGGTCCGCGATGAGCTGGCGAACCGCGGCATCGCCGCCGACCTGCCGCAGTTCATTGGGGTCGAGGCCATTGGGTTCGACGGCGACGAAGGTGGCTGCCACGAACTTCTGGTCATCCTCGAACGCGCGCAGTGCCGCCTTCTGACCGGCGGCATCACCATCGAAGGTGAAGATCACCTGACCGGCGAAGGAGTCGTCATCCATGAGCAGTCGGCGCAGCACCTTGATGTGCTCCGCCCCGAAGGCCGTACCACAGGTGGCGACCGCGGTGGTGACGCCGGCGAGATGACAGGCCATGACGTCCGTGTACCCCTCGACGATCACCGCCTGCTGCTGCTTGGAGATCTCACGTCGGGCCAGGTCGATGCCATAGAGCACGCCGCTCTTCTTGTAGATCGGCGTCTCCGGCGTGTTCAGGTACTTCGGGCCCTCATCGTCGTCGTAGAGCTTGCGGGCGCCGAACCCGATGACGGCCCCCGAGAGGTCGCGGATCGGCCACACCAGGCGGCCCCGGAAGCGGTCGTACACGCCGCGCTGGCCCTGGCTCATGAGCCCGCCCGTGAGCAGTTCCTCCTGCGAGAAGCCCGCGCCGCGCAGATGCGAGAGCAGGTGGTCCCAGCCCTTGGGTGCATAGCCGACGCCGAAGTGGGCGGCCGCGGCCGCATCGAAGCCCTTGGCCTCCAGGAAGGCCCGGCCTGCCTGGGCTTCGGGTGAGGTCATCTGCTGCTGGTAGAAGCCGGCCGCGGCCGTATGCGCCTCGAGCAGCCGCTGGCGCTGCCCCTGCTGTCGGTTGGGTGCGGCGCTGCCTTCCTCGTAGCGCAACTGGATGCCGTACTTGGCAGCCAGCTTCTCCACGGCCTCGTTGAACTGGAGGGCGTCGATCTTGCGCACGAAGGCGATGACGTCGCCGCCCTCCTGGCAGCCGAAGCAGTGCCAGAAGCCCTTGGCGGGCGTCACGTGGAAACTCGGCGACTTCTCGTCATGGAATGGGCAGAGGCCCTTCAGTGAGCCCCCACCTGCGCTGCGCAAGCCGACGTACTCTCGCACCACCTCATCGATGCGGGCCCGTTCCCGGACGAGTGCGACGTCCTCGTCCCGTATCCGTGCCATGGCGCGAGTGTATGCAGATCCATCACACGCAGATGCGCGAGTGCCATTCCCGCACCGATATGTCCGTGAGGCTGGCCACCTGGTCGATGACGATGCGCAGCCGCGCACCGTCATGCGGCGCGGAGAACCACTGCGGACGAAGCCAAGGCTCCAGCGCGGCTGCACCGGCCAGCGTCAACCCCTCGACCAATTCGTGCACGACCCGCCGCTGCTCCTGGTAGACCGCCGTCGCGCCCCGGCGCTGCATCACGTACAGCGCCGCCATCGATTTGAGGACGGCGACCTCGGCCCGGATGTCCTCGGGCACCAGCAGGTTGGCGCTGTAGCGCGTGAGCCGCCCCTCGCCGAACTCGGCGCGTGTGGAACTGTGGGCGCCGTCGCAGAAGCGGCCGATGAGCCTGCTCGTGAGGTTCTTGAGCGCTGCCAAGGACTGCTGTGAGCCGTTGTAGAGCGAGGGCCAGAAGGGCAGCGCCACCAGGCGGTCGAGGGCCGAGGCGAGGTCGGAGATGGCGGTGCCGCGCGCGTACTCGCGCTCACAGAGGGCAAGCAATGGCTCGCGCTGCCCCTCGAGTGCGACGGTCGTCAGGTCGAGGTGCCCGGAGAAGACCGCGTCCTCGACATCGTGCACGGAGTAGGCGACGTCATCCGCCCAGTCCATCACCTGCGCCTCAAAGCACTTGCGGCCCTCGACCGCTCCCAGTCGGACCCAGCGAAACATCGGTTCATCGTCCGGGTAGAAGCCGAACTTGCGCTCGTTGAGGGCACGCCCCCACGGGTACTTCACAGCGGCATCGAGCGCGGCTCGCGTGAGGTTCAGGCCGACCGAGCGGCCGGTGGCATCGAAGGTCTTGGACTCCAGCCGCGTCAGCACACGCAGAGTCTGCGCATTGCCCTCGAAGCCCCCGATGTCCGCAGCCAGGTCGTTGAGCTCGGATTCGCCGTTGTGGCCGAAGGGTGGGTGCCCCAGATCATGCGCCAGGCAGCCCACTTCGACGAGGTCGGGGTCACATCCGAGGGAGGCGCCGAGTTCGCGACCCACCTGCGCCACCTCGAGGGAGTGGGTGAGTCGTGTGCGGGGGAAGTCCGCGGTGCCGGCCTGCAGCACCTGCGTCTTCGCAGCAAGCCGACGCAGTGCGGACGAGTGCAGGATGCGGGCCCGGTCGCGGGCGAAGGCGGTGCGATCGACTCGCTTGGCCGCCTCGGCGACGAAGCGCACTTCATCGGCGGGCGCGTAACCGGCACTCGGCAGGTCGTCTCCGAAGGGGCTGCGGCTCACGCCCCGATTCTGTCAGTCGGAGGCGGAGGATCCACGTTCATTGAGGAGCCAGAAGCGCAGCAGTCCACCGGTCTCGCGCACGACGTAGGGCCAGACGATGGCGGCGCCGGGTCCGGTCGTCGGAGGTGCCTGTCGGATCTTGAACCCCAGCGACGCGAGCATCGCCGAGGCCCGGGCCTCGTGGCAGCGATCGGTGACGACCGTGACCGTCCGCCAACCGTGGGCGTGCGCCCAGGTAGCCACGGCGGTGAGCGAGTTGTAGGTGTCCGAGCCGGTGCGGATCCCCTTGAGATGCGACTCGGGGATTCCCAGACGATGCAGGTACAGACGCCCCGCAGTGGCCTCCGTGTAGACGTCGCCGGGCTGGCTCCCGCCCACCGTCACGATGAAGCCGGCGACGTGGGCCAGGTACAGCGAGTAGGCGCGGTCGAGGCGGTTCTGCAGCACCGGGCTCGGCGTGCCATTGAACTGCGCGGCACCGAGTACGACGATGCCATCACTGGGCGAGGTGTCCTCGCGCAGCGCGTTCAGCGTGACCCAAGCGGCTGTGGCGCCGATGGTCACGACCACGGCGACGACGGCCGCAGTGATCGTTCGCCGCAGCAGGCGGAAAATGCGGAACACTCAGCCGCCACTCACGCCGATTTCGGCCAGGGAGAGGTCGGTGCCGACGGCCAACTCGCGGGAGTCCAGCCACCCGTCTGGCAGCGCGACACGCTTGGCCCCCGATGTCCGCCCCCGTGGGCCCTCCGCGATCTCGGTGGGATAGGCCTGCGCACCGTCGATGCGGGCGAGCAGGCCGCGCAGCTCCGCCACGCTGTCGATCAATCCCAACTGGTGTCTGACGTCCGAGCCGACGACGAAGCCCTTCATGTACCAGGCCATGTGCTTGCGCATCTCCCGGCAGCCCTTGCCCTCGTCACCGCCGTGCATGGCGATGAGCAACTCGCAGTGTCGGAGCATGAGCAGCTTCACGCCCTCGCAGTCGGGCTCGGGCCCGGCGCCCGCTCCGTCAAAGGCTGCTGCGATCTGGCCGAACATCCAGGGGCGGCCGAGGCATCCACGACCGATCACCACGCCGTCAGCACCCGTCTCGCGCTGCAGGCGCAAGGCATCCTCGGCCGTCCACACATCACCGTTCCCCAGCACCGGGATGCCCAGGGGGGCGAGGGTCTCCTTGAGCCTGGCGATTGCCGACCAGTCCGCGATACCCGAGTACATCTGCAGTGCGGTGCGACCGTGCAGCGCAACCCAGGAGACGCCAGCCCGGGCGGCCGCTACACCGGCGTCGAGGTAGGTGCTGTGGTCGTCGTCGATGCCCTTGCGCATCTTCACGCTCACCGGGACCCGGCCGCGCGCGTTCACCACAGCGGATTCGACGATCGACCGGAACAGGTCCCGCTTCCACGGCAGCGCCGAGCCACCACCCTTGCGCGTCACCTTGGGCACCGGACACCCCATGTTGAGGTCGATGTGATCGGCGCGGTCCTCGTCGACGAGCATGCGAACGGCGGCTCCGACGATGCCCGGGTCCACCCCGTACAGCTGGATGCTGCGGGGTGATTCCTCGGCACCGAACGCGATCATCGACATGGTCTCCGCATCCCGCTCGATGAGCGCGCGCGACGTGATCATCTCCGACACGTACAGCGCGGCGCCACCGCTGGGGTAGATCGCACGGGATGCCTCACGGCACAACTGCCGATATGCGCGATTGGTGACGCCCGCCATGGGTGCGAGCACCACGAGCGGACGGTCACCGGCGAACAGGCGCTCCTGCATCAGCAGGCCGGGAGCCGCTCCGTGAGCCAGCTGCGCAGCCCCGCGATGGGCAGGCGTTGCTGCTCCATGCTGTCGCGCTCGCGCACCGTGACCGCATCGTCCTCGAGCGAGTCGAAGTCGATGGTGACACAGAAGGGCGTGCCGATCTCGTCCTGGCGACGGTAGCGACGACCGATCGCACCGGCATCGTCGAACTCCACGCTCCACGTGCGCCGGAGGTCAGCGGCGATGGCCTTGGCCTTGGGCGACAGGTCGGCGTTGCGCGACAACGGGAGCACCGCCACCTTGACGGGCGCGAGCCGCGGATCGAAGCGGAGGACGGTGCGCGTGTCCACACCACCCTTCGTGTTCGGCGCCGAGTCCTCGTCGTACGCGTCGAGCAGGAAGGCGAACACGCAGCGCGAGAGCCCAGCAGCGGGCTCGATGACGTACGGGGTCCACCGCTCCCCGGTCTCCTGATCGAAGAAGGTGAGGTCCGTGCCGGAATGCTCGCTGTGCGTCCGCAGGTCGAAGTCCGTGCGATTGGCGATGCCCTCGAGCTCGGCCCATTCGCTGCCGCCGAAGCGGAAGCGGTACTCGATGTCGACGGTGCGCTTCGAGTAGTGGCTGAGCTTCTCCTTGGGGTGCTCGAACTTGCG
>JAJXSV010000028.1 GCA_021784375.1 Actinomycetes bacterium
GATGCGACTCATGGGACCTCTTTCCACTCCGCTGCGGATGATTCACGAGTGTGACCACGAGCGGGGAAACGCATGGTGAACAAGGACCCCCTGCCCACTTCCGATTGCACGCTGACGCTGCCGCCGTGGGCCAGGCAGATGTGCTGCACGATGGCCAGGCCCAGGCCGGTTCCACCGGTGTGCCGGCTGCGTTCGGCGTCCACCCGATGGAAGCGTTCGAAGATGCGCTCGAGCTGGCCCTCAGGGATTCCGACGCCCTGATCGGCGACGGCGATCTCCACGAAGCCCTCCCTGGTGCTCGCCGAGACATCGACCCGGGAACCCGCCGGCGAGTACATGATGGCGTTCGTGAGCAGGTTGCGAAGGGCGGTCACCACCTGCTCGGGGTTGGCGATGAAGTGGATCTCGGGAACGTCCTGCACGATGGTGATCGCGTGCTCGGACGCGGGTCGGCTCACCGAGTCGATGGCCTCGTCGACGAGGTTGCCCACGAGCACGCTCCGGGCGTGATCGAGCGCATCCGACGCCTGCAGCCGCGAGAGATCGGTGAGGTCGCTCACCAGGGCGCTCAACTGGTTGGCCTCGGACTCCATGCGCGTCGCCAGGTCGCTGAGCGCCCGCGCATCACCGACCGCACCCTGCATCTCCCCCGCCAAGGCGGAGATGGCGTCCACCGGCGCCTTGAGTTCGTCGGACACGTTGGCGATGAAGTCCCGGCGCATCTCATCGACCCGACCGGCCGCGCTGATGTCATCCACGAAGAGGACGACCGCGCCGTCGTCGAGGCAGGCCGAGCGCACCCGCACGCGCCTGGGCGGTGCACCGAACTCGATGCCGCCGACCATGAGCTCCCGACTGCGGGCTTGGCGGTCGGACTGTGTCTCCGCCGCCAGGTGGCCCAGATCAGCAGACGCCAACTCGCCTGCGCGCATGATGCCGAAGGCCTCGATGCCGGGTGACGCGGCCAAGGGGTGGGAGTGGCTGTCGATCACGAGCCACTCGCCGGGGAGCGAGGTCAGGAGCGACCTCGACTGGTCTCGGACGGCCGTCTCGTCATGCCGCACGGCTGCCGCACGCCGGAAGACGGTGCGCAGGCCCATGGCCGCAGCCTAGGCAATGTGCGCTGCCCGCGGGCCGCGCCTGCCCGCCGCACGACGGTCGTCGCGGTGCGGCCCTGACGGCCCCGCGGCTGCTCGGGAAGCGAGGGGGCGGGCCGCGCGTTACCTCCTCGGTTCGCCATTTCCGTCATGAGGCGCGACGATGGGCACCGGATTGCGCAGGAGGGCACCTTGTTCGTCGACGTGAACGCCAGACCACGGCGCATCGCGGTGATCAGCGTGCACACTTCCCCGTTGGACCAGCCGGGAACGGGAGACGCAGGCGGCCTGAACGTGTACGTACTCGAGACCGCCAAGCGCCTGGCCCGCAGGGGCGTCGAGGTGGACATCTTCACCCGGGCGACACGCTCTGACCTACCGACCTCCGTGCCCATCGCACCCGGCGTCACGGTCCGCCACATCGAGGCCGGGCCGTTCGGCGAGTTGCGCAAGGAGGACCTCCCCGCGCAGATGTGTGCGATGACCAGCGGGATGCTCCACTCCGTGGCGAAGGACGGCCGGGGATACGACCTCGTGCACTCGCACTACTGGCTCTCCGGTCACGTGGGCTGGCTCGCCAGCGAGCGCTGGGGCGTTCCGCTCGTGCACACCATGCACACCCTGGCCAAGGTGAAGAACGAGGCCTTGGCGGAGGGCGATGTGCCCGAGCCCCGCGTGCGCATCATCGGCGAGGAGCAGGTGGTCTCCGCCGCCTCGGCCCTGGTGGCCAACACGGTCCAGGAGGCGGTTGACCTGGAGAGCTTCTACGCAGCCCCCGGCGAACGCGTGGTGGTGGCGCACCCGGGAGTCGACCTCGACACCTTCCACCCCGCTGACGGCCGCCGCGCTGCCCGTCGCCGGCTGGGCATCCGCGAAGAGGCCCAGATGCTGCTGTTCGTCGGACGCATTCAGCCCCTGAAGGCACCGGACGTCCTCATCAACGCCGCCGCTGAGCTGTTGGCCCTCGACCCCTCGATGCGTGAACGACTGCACGTCGTCATCTGCGGTGGCCCCAGCGGCAATGGCCTCGAGCACCCGGAGTCGATGGAACTGCTGGCAACCGCCCGGGGTGTCGACGTCGACTTCGTCCCGCCGCAGTCGCGCGAATCGCTGGCCGACTACTACCGCGCTGCTGATCTCGTCGTGGTGCCCTCGTACTCCGAATCCTTCGGCTTGGTGGCCATCGAGGCCCAGGCCTGTGGGACCCCAGTGATCGCTGCGGCGGTCGGCGGTCTCCGCACCGCGGTCTCGCATGATGTCTCCGGCATCCTCGTCGAGGGCCACGACCCCCGGGTGTGGGCGGCGCGCATGCACGAGTTCCTGCGCTGCCCGATCTGCCCGCGCCGCCTCTCCGCGGGTGCCGTGCGCCACGCCGCCCAGTTCACCTGGGACCACACGGTCGACTCGCTGCTCGACGCCTACCGCATCGCCCGCGGTTACGCGCTCGCCGAACAGCGGGCCCGGGCCGGCAATGACTGACATCCTGCAAATCGTTCGGGAGTGGGCCGGAGCGCTGGAGCTGGACACCGACGAGCTGGCCGAGGGCACGCTCATGGTCACGCTGCCCGGCAGCAAGCGCCTGCAGGTACCGGTGGCGCTGACGGTGACTCCGCAGGCCCTGGTCCTCGAGTCCTTCGTGGCCCGGGGAACCGACCAGGATCCCCGTCGCCTGCATGAATTCCTGTTGCGTCGCAACGCGAAGGCCTTCGGCGCCGCGTACTGCATCGATCAGGCCGGTGACGTCTACCTGGTGGGCCGCCTGCCCATCTCGGCCGTGACGATCGAGGCCATCGACCTCGTGATGGCCTCGATCATGGGCATGGCCGACGGCGACTTCAACACCATCCTCGAACTGGGCTTCAGCGAGGCCATCGAACGTGAGTGGAAGTGGCGCCTGGCGCGCGGCGAGTCCACCGCCAACCTCGCGGCCTTCGAACACCTGCGACCCAGCGAGCACTGATCGAGCGGGCTCGGGCCAGGGGCGGACGCAACACGCTGGTCGAGCGTGCCGCCGACCGCTTCGGGCCGTTCGCCCCCGTGCCCGCGTCGGTCGGCCGTGCGGCAGAATTGCGGCCATGGCCAACGAATACACGCTCATCCTGTTGCGGCATGGCGAGAGCACATGGAACGCACTCAATCTGTTCACGGGATGGGTCGATGTCGACCTGTCCGAGAAGGGCCAGGAGGAGGCCCTGCACGGCGGCACCCTGATGGCGGAGAAGGGCCTGCTCCCGGACGTCCTCCACACCTCCGTCCTGCGACGCGCCATCAAGACCGCGAACATCGCGCTTGATGCCTGTGATCGGCACTGGATCCCCGTGAAGCGGGACTGGCGCCTCAACGAGCGCCACTACGGCGCCCTGCAGGGACGCAACAAGAAGCAGACGCTCGAGACGTACGGCGAGGAGCAGTTCATGCTCTGGCGCCGCTCCTACGACGTGCCGCCGCCGGCCATCGAGCCCGAGGACGAGTATGCGCAGACCCATGACCCGCGCTACGCCGGCCTCGGTGCCGACCTGCCCGCCACCGAGTGCCTCAAGGACGTCGTCGCCCGCATGCTTCCCTACTGGGAATCGGCCATCGTGCCGGATCTCAGGGCCGGTAGGACGGTGCTCGTCACTGCGCACGGCAACTCACTGCGCGCACTGGTGAAGCACCTCGACGGCATCAGCGACGAGGACATCGCGGCGCTCAACATCCCGACCGCCATGCCGCTCGTGTACCGCCTGGACGAGGACCTGCGGCCGATCGTCCGTGGCGGCGAGTACCTGGACCCGGAGGCGGCGGCAGAGGCCGCGGCCGCCGTGGCGAACCAGGGCAAGAAGTAGCAGGTCCACGCCGGGTCTGCCGGCCATCGAACCCCCCACTTCCGTCAGGGCCCAGCCCCGCGGATCGGGGGGTTCGACGCATCAAGCGGCCCGGGGGCCCGCCCGGCGTGGTCGAAGCCACGATCAGACCGACGGGGCGACCAGGCTCCAGGGCACGGTGACCTCACCGAGGCTCCAACGCTTGCGGTCGCCGATCACCGGTGTGCCCTGCTCGAGGAGCGCCTCCACGGCGGCGATCCAACGCTGCCGCGCGCCGAAGGTGCCCAGTGGCGCCGCGACCATCCAGGCCCGGTCGAAGGCCTGCAGGAACGCGTGGATCGGCTCCCCCGGCACATTCCGGTGGATGAGCGCCTTGGGTAGGCGCTCGGCGAGGTCCGAGGGCCTCCCCAGCGACGCCAACTGCGTCGAGAGGGTCAGCGACGCGGGCACCGCAACCGGCTCTGTGGTCTTGCGGATGGCGATCCAGGCCGCTCGTCGACCGATCTCGTCGCAGGTGCCGTCGATGATGAGCCCGCCGGCGGCGACGTGCGTGTACATCTCCTGCCACGATCGCTGCACGCTCGACTCGTCGTACTGGCGTAGGACGTTGAAGGCGCGGACGACATCGGCGTGCATACCGGCCAACTCGAATCCACCCCGCCGGAAGCGCAGGTGGGGCTTCTCGAACTGCATCGCCTGCTGCACCCGCGCTGGGTCGATCTCCAGACCCACGACCTCGATGTCGTGGCGTACGTGCTGGTGCAGACGATCGGCGAGTTCGCGGGTCGTCACCGGGTAGGCGCCATAGCCGAGGTCGACGACGGTGGCCCTGGGTAGCGCGGTGAGGCGCCCGCATTCGACGTGGATGAGCCAGCGGTCGCAGCGGCGCAGGCGGTTGGGCGCCGTGGTGCCACGCGTGACGCTGCCCACGGGTCCTGTCATCGTCGGGGCTCGACTGCGGCGAGCTGGTGGCGGATCTCCACCATGTACACCGAGATGGCGACGATGGCCATGATCTCGAACATGATGCTGCGGAAGGCTAAGAGCACGAGGATCGACAGCACCAAACCGCCCAGCCAGGCCCCGCGGGGGCCGCGACCCACGGCATCGAAGGCCTGCGGGCTGTGACGCAGGGCATCGACGAACGCCATCAGGCCAGCAGCGACGAACGCCAACTCGACGAGCCCGATCAACATGCTGGTCATCCGGACCTCCGCGCAGAGCGTACCGACGCTAGGTGAGCGCGGCCCATGCGGCATCGCTCAGCCGGGTCCGGCCCATCGAGCGACCACCACCAAGCACGGGAGCCACGGGCAGTTGTGCCACGGCATCGTCCGCCAGACCCCAAGCGTGCAGCACCGCTCGGATCAGCGGCTGGTAGCCGCGGTTGGCGCCGTCGGAGACCTTGATGGCACAGGCGCGACCGTCCGGCAGCGCCATGGCGATGACGCCCTCGGCGCCGATCTTGGCGATGAGCCCGGGCATCAACTGCATGGCGATGGTGTCATCGCGCCCCACGCCGGCGACCATCTCCGGATAGTGACGCATGGCGGCGGCAACGCGCCCCTCGGCGCTCTCCGCGGGCGCGACCGAGATGGTCCGGAAGACACGTGCCAGCCCGGCGAGCGAGATGGCGAACAGCGGAGCGCCGCACCCGTCCACCGTCACCCCGGACACGGACTCGCCGCTCAGCGACTCCACGGCCTCGCGGGCCGCCTGCTGCATCGGGTGCTCGACGTCGAGGTAGGTGCCCACATCCCAACCCTGCAGTGTGCTGGTCGCGATGAACCCGGCGTGCTTGCCGGAGCAGTTGAAGTGGATGCGGTCCGGGCGGCCACCCTCGCGGACGTAGGCGTCCCGCTCATTCGTCCCCAGTGGCAGGCCCTCCGGGCAACGCAGGGCGTCCGCGGTGTGACCGTGCAGCGCGAGGATCTCCTCGACACCGGCCACATGCCACTCCCCACCGCTGTGCGATGCGGCCGCAAGTGCGAGCAGGCGTGATTCGAGGTCCAGACCATGGCGCACCATGGCGGTGGCCTGCGCCGGCTTCAGGCTCGACCGCGGGTACATGGGAGCGGCGGCATCCCCCAGGGCGAGCAGCTGGTGGCCCTCCTCGTCCAGGAGGACGAGCGTGCCGCGGTGCTGCGATTCGACGATGTCAGCGCGGACGACCTCGACGAGCAGTTCATCATGCATGGCGGGAATCTATGCCCTGCCGCGCTCGCGGGCGCGAAGGCGCGGGCGCCGTCAGCCTCCGTGCCCCATCATGCGCATGCGCACCTTGCCGACCGAGCCCTGCGCCCGACCCCTGGTGTCCTGGTTCACGATCACCTGCTGGGAGGCACGCACCCCATCGACCTCGAGGGTCGCTGCCGGGTCGAGCCCGCGCTTCACTACGGCACTCGCGATCGGTCCCAGTTCATGGTGCTGGACCGACATCCCGATGAAGCCGACCTGCTCCCCGTCGATCTGCACCGGAGCGGCATGCGGGGGCAGTGCATCACGCGAGCCGTCGAGGCGCAGGAGGACCAGTCGCCGGGGTGGCTTGCCGGCATTGTGCACCTTGGCGACCGTCTCCTGACCCCGGTAGCAGCCCTTCTTCATGTGCACGGCGGTGCCCAGCCAGCCCACTTCGTGGGGGATGGTGCGGTCATCCGTCTCCACCCCGAGGCGAGGGACGCCGGCCGCGATGCGCAGGGCGTTCCACGCCCAACTGCCTGCCAGCCCAGCCTGGCCTTCGAGGTAGGCAGGCAGGTCCGCCCGGGGGACGAACACCTCACGACCGCAGAACGACTCCTCCTGGCGCGCGAGGTAGTTCGAGACATCAGCGCCCACATCGGGCAGGGCCAGGCCGGCGTATACGGCGGGCGTGAGCACTGACGGAAGCGACGGGTGCGCCTCGCGGACCGGCTCCCAGACCGTGCCCCAGTCCGCGGTGACCTCGCGTACCTCGACGCGCAGCATGAATCGCATGCGCTCGAGGAAGGCGACGACAGCGGCGGCATTGCCCGGTTCCACGCCCATGAGCACCCGGTCCTCGAGGACCGCGAGGTGCAGTTCGGCTTCGACCCGGCCGTGGGGGTCGAGGAGCAGGTCGTAGGCGGAGTCACCGGGCTGCAGCGGGAGCAGCAGTTGGGAGGTGAGCGAATCCAGCCAGCTGAGTCGGTCGGCGCCCGTCACCTCCACCAGGCCGCGGTGGGACAGGTCCACAGCACCGACGCCGGCAGCCAGCATGCGCTGCTCACCGAACGGGTCGCCGTAGTGCCAGGCCACGCCCGCGTCCACGTCATCGGCTTGCAGCATCGGTACAGCAGTCATGGGCGGCACCTCCTCGTCGGCAGCAACGCCAGGTCATCGCCACAACTTCCCGGGGAACCGAGGTGCCGAAAGCGGACGAGGCGACGTTCAGTGGCGTCCCAGCCGGCCCTGCTCGATGCAGGTGCGGCAGCGGCCGTGGAAGGAGACGTGTGACACGTCGATGTCGAAGCCGCGATCGGCGCGGAGCGCGCGTGCCAGGGGCTCCAGCACGTCGGCGGAGATGGACTCCACATTGCCACAGGCATCGCAGGCGAGGTGGATGTGGGTCTCGTCATCGACCGAGTGGTAGGTCGGCGCGCCGTGTCCGATGTGCGAATGCGTGACCAGCCCCACCTTCTCGAGCACCTCGAGCGCGCGGTAGATGGTGGAGAGGTTGACGCCCGAGGCGTGCCGCTGCACCTCGGCGAGCAGTTCCTCGGGCGAACCGTGGCGCAGCGTCTCGACGGCCTGCAGGACCAACTGCCGCTGCGGCGTGATGCGGTAGCCCTGTGCGTGCAGACGACGATCCCAGTCGACCTGGTTCATGAGACTCGCTTCATTTGGATCGCAGCATGCGACATCGTGACCCCGCCTGGCAAGGTCATGTCGAAGACGGCGAAGAGGTCCCCGTGGTTGATTCCGTACATGCGCGTGCCCTCCTCGATGGCTGGCGCGCTGGGCGTGCGCACGTAGTTCGCGGCGTGGACCGAGAGCCGGGCGCCGGTGATGCGCGCATCCTCGATGGCGGTCACGGTGACGGTGCCGAGCCACAACTCCGCGATGCCGAGGTGGTTCGCAATGACCGCCTCGACCCCGTTGTCCGGGCTGGGGCGCAGAAAGCCGCTCTCCGTGTGCGAGGAACGGAGGCGCACGCCGTCATCGTCCACGATCCAGGACTGCGACCGGTACTCGAGGAAGGGACGTCCATCGGACGCGAACTGCAGCAACTCCTCATAGCGGAAGTGCGAGCCGTCCGGGAGTGTGCCGACGCCGAAGCCACTCCAACTCCCGACGAGCCAGGAGAGGTGCGCGATGTCCGCATGCACCCCCGCCAGGACGTCGGGTTCCTGCATCAGGCCTGGCCCTTGAAGAGTTTGGTGACGACCGTGGCGGCGAAGGCGGCGATGCCGACGGAGACGGCGACCAGCGCGATGGTGTATCCGGTTTCGACGATCTGAGTCATGGAGGGAGTTTAGCCGCCTAGCATTTCCGCATGGCCCGCCTCGTCATCAAGATCACCTCCGGAGTCGAAGCACTCGAGCGCTGCAACCAGGGCTGGACCGTGGCCACCACCGCGATCGCCTCGGGCATCGACGTGAGCGTGTGGCTCACCGGGGACGCTGTGTGGTTCGCCACACCGGGATACGCCGAGGGCGTGGAGTTGCCGGGGGCCCAATCCTTCGCCTCGGCGGTGGCCACGGTGCTCGCGGATGGGCGGCTCACGGCCTGCTCGCAATGCCTGGGTCGGCGCGACATCGCTCCGGATGGACTCATCGCGGGAACCCGCATCGGAGGGGCCACGGGGTTCGTCGAGGAAGTGCTGGTGCCGGACGCCAAGCCTCTCGTCTACTGATTCGGGGTCAGGCCGTGCGGTGCTTCAGGCGCTGGATCAGCAGGTACATCTCGCAGCCCAGGCAGTAGTCGAACGCGGCATTGAGGAAGGCGGCGCCCAGCGCCAGGGCCGCGGCGATGGTGAACAGCGCAGGACTGCCGACGACGGCACCGAGTAGCGCGACCAGGG
The DNA here is from genome assembly GCA_021784375.1 of Actinomycetes bacterium. The sequence goes on from JAJXSV010000028.1 coordinate 8,943, forward strand.
CGAAGACGAGACCCACCGTCTGGGCGAAGCGAGGCGGTTCGGGGGCCTCGAGCGGAACCGGACCGGCAAGCCGCGGCTTCACGAACTGCGCGTAGATGCGGCCATAGGGCTGGGCCTGCGGCCCCACGAGCGAGCCGAGCCCGAATGCCAGCAGTTGCACGATGATGAGCGCGGTCCCCAAGGCATGCGGGCCCGCGATCAATGCGACAGCCAGCACCACGGCCGTGATCCCGGCGCCGAAGCGGGGTCCACGGGCGTCGATCTGGCCGCTCGCGGCGGGCTGGTGGTTGCTTGCCATTCCGGTCTCCTTCGTCTGCTGTCTTGACGGTGTCGCGCGCCGTGCGCGTGCACTGGCTGGTCGGTCGCCTTGCCTCAGATGTCCTCGAAGCGGCGGTCGTCTACGGCGACGAGCAACTCGTCCTTCCGCGGGACCCCGCTGATGCGCGCGCTCAACTGACCGCGCCGGTCCAAGACCAGGATGGTGGGGGTGCGCATGATGCCGAACTCCCGCACCAGGTCCATCTGCTCCTCTGCGTTGATCTCGAGGTGTCGGACGCCCGGTACCGCTGCTGCCACATCGGTCGCGATGACCTTGGCAGCTCGGCAGGGTGCGCACACGGTCGACGAGAACTGCACGATGGTGGCGCGCTCCCCCATCTCGCCGAACCTGGAGAAGGGTGAAACCTGCGGCTCCGCTTCCGCTTCCGTAGGTGCGACCGCCCGCACACGTCCGTCGGTGTGCTTCCGCCACATGCCGAAGGCACCGCCCAGCAGCAGGACGGCGAGCACGACTGCGGTACCGCTCACAACACCGAACCCAAACCCATAGGGGCCGAACGCAGTTTGGGCGTCCACGCTTCCCCTGCCCGGCTGCGAACACTTCGCATCCGGGGATCGGCTCAAGCGCGCACTGCGGCCTCGGCCCAGCGCGCCATGCGGTCGGCGAGCGCCTGCGTCGTGCCACGCTCGGCGTGGCCCATGCCCGGCTCGATCCAGAGTTCCGCGCGCGCATTCCCGCCGAGCACGGCCGCCCGGTGCACGCGTTCGCTGTGCTCGGGGGGGAAGTAGTGGTCGCGTTCGCCGTGCACGAGGAGCAGCGGATGGCGGATGAGCGTGGCGCAGGCTTCGGGCGAAGTCGGGAGCTCGCTGGCAGCAGTCATGGGACCGGCACCCCAGTCCCGCACTGACAGCCGCACCCCCTCCATGCGCAGCGCGAGCCGCCCCCACGGTGTCGAGGTGAGCCGGAAGAGCCGGTCCATGACGCGCGTGCCTCGGAAGAACCACTCCGCAACACCGCTCACGACCACGGTGGCATCGGGTCGGTGCGCGACCACGATCTCCCGATCCGGCATGGTCACACGGTCGGGCGCGCTGGCGAGTGCGGCATGACGCAGCACCACGGACGCACCCATGGAGAACCCCACGGTGACGAGGGGGCCGGTCGACATGGTCCGGGCCCAGGCGCAGGCGGCATCGAGGTCGAGGGGTTCGCGGTAGCTGAGGCTGCAGGTTCCGGAGCTGGCTCCGTGCCCGCGTTCGTCGAAGTAGACGACACGGCCGTGCTCCGCCAGCCAGTCGGTGATGAGGCGCACCCCGGCCTTCTGCCGATTGCCCGTGATGCCATGGGCGACGACGAAGGTGAGTGGGCCATCGCCCTTGGTCTCTGCGACGATGCGCGTCCCATCCGCCGCCCGCAGGGTGGTCGTCATCGGCGATTCGCCTCCCACGCCAGCACGGGCAGGCGCACCTCGAGGACCACATGCCCGGCGTCAGCGGCTGGCTTCAGGCTCCAATTGGCGGGGCTCACGGAGTCGAGCCAGCGGGAGCCCAGTCCGGCCAAGCCGCCGGCGGGGATCTCGCCGTCGTTCACCACGCGCACGACGATGGCATCCTCGACCTGCCGCACATCGATCTCCACTGTGGTGGCACGGGCATGGCGCACCGCGTTCGCAATGGCCTCCTCAGCGATGCCGAGGATCTGCTCGCAATGAGGGCAGTGCTCGCGGTCCTCGACCTCGAGGGTGAGTTGCACATCGACCACTGCGGACCACTCGCGGACGATGCCCTCGAGCCCGGTGTCCAGGTGGGTGGTGTTCGGCTGCAGGGCCCCGAGCAGCGGAGTTTCCAGCAATTCGTCGAGTCGGTGCAGCGCCTCGAGCGCGCCTTCCCGGTTGTTCTGGTCGGCGGCCCGCTCGAGCTCGAGGGTGATCGCCATGAGTCGTCCCTGCAGCGACGAGTGGAGATGCCGCGCGAGCAGGCGGCTGGCCTCGGCGAGCTTGCGCGCCCGCACCCGCTGGGTGACCTCTGCACCGGTGAGGCTGTACATCGCGCGGGCGAGCACCTTCGTACGCGTGCCGGTGAGACCGGTGATCATCGAGGTCGACACCATGAGCGAGGCGGTGCCGAGGGAGCAGAAGGCAGCCCAGTAGAAGGCATCGCTCACCGTCCAGCCCAACGACGGCATGATGAAGGGCGGGACGGCGGCGAACGAGGAGGCCGCGATGAGCCCCGCCCAGTAGGTCGACGGATCGGCCACGCCTCGCGTGCGAACGATGCGGTCGGCCACGAACAGGGCCAGACCGGAACTCGCGAGCTGCACGAGGAACATAAGCAGCGCCCAGCCCGGATGCGGCATGGAGATCGCCATGGGGCCAACGAACAGGAAGCCGATGGTCATGCCGAGGGCGACGGGGTAGGGCCGCGGATAGCACCCCAGGCGCATGAGCATGGGCAGCGTCATCTTCACCTGGTCACTCGGCGCCTCGCCCCAGAGCGCATGCGAGATGGGGCGGATGTCCTGTTCGATGGCCTCGCGCAGGGAGGCTGCGACGCGGCGCAGCGCCTGCTCGGAGTCGTCCAGGCCGAGTGATTCCGTGATCAGGGCCCGGGACCGCGAGACGGAGGCCTGCAGGCGATCGCCGATGGTCTCGGCCAGCTCATAGGCGATCGCTCGCGAGAGCGCACTCTGATGCAGTGCGCGGATCTCGATCTGGGCCTGCTCGTCGAGCAGGCGTGAGCGTTCCGTGAGGAACTGCTCCCGGCTCGCGAAGTAGAGGCTGGTGAGCGACACCCAGACGAGTCCCTGCAATGCGCCGGCCCAGACGCGCATCTGCCCGTTGTACAACGTCGGCAGGTTGACGACATGGTGGAAGAGGCCGAGCAGCTCGAGACGGAGCGCGCCGTACACGGCGAAGCTGATGATCAGGGCGCGCGGCGCGGCCAGGCTGGGGAAGTCATGGGACAGCAGGCGATGCACCACCACGATGATGGCGATCATGCTGCTGGCGAGCACTGCGGTGAGGAACCCGAAGAAGGCGATCTGCGGCGATCGGAACAAGCCCAGTTGGCCGCCGGCTGCGGACACCGTGCCCGCGATGACGAGCCACACGATGGATTCCGGCAGCAGTGCGGTGCCGGTGCCGATCGCGGAGTGGATGCGCTCCCACGCCGCCGTCGCCTGCTCCCTAACGGGTGACATTGCCCGTCATCTCGAGGTATGCGCGCGTGAGCTGCACCCGTTGGTTGAAGGTCGAGTCAGCAGGCAGTTCCAGCCGCTGTGCGATCCGTCGCATCATCTGCTCGACCGCTCGCTCCGACACCTGGCGGCGGCGCGCGATCTCCGCATTCGTGAGACCCTCGGCCACCGAACGCATGATCGCCAACTGGGCGTCTGTGAACTGCTCCGCCATTCCCGGGCTGGCGATGACGCCACGTGTTCGCGGCTCCATCGAGGTGCGCAGGGCACGTGTCAGGTCGGCGATGGACTTCACATCGCGCTTGCGCATGAACACGGTTCGCGGAGGCAGGTCCGGAGCCTGCAGGGACAGCAACCGCGGTGAGTCGTAGGTGGTGAGGACGACGATGCCGATACCCGGGTTCTGGCGCCGCAGGGCCAGGGCGATGTCTGCGCCGTTGGGACCGGCGCCGAGGTCGAGATCGAGCACGGCCGCCTCGGGATTGCCGGTGCGCGCAACGTGCATGGCCTCCGATGCGCTCGCCGCTTCGCCAACGACGTTGAAGCCCTGCAGGCGCAGGGCGGACGCCAGACTCGAGCGCGTGAGCCCGTCATCCTCCACGACCATGATGCGGAGGGCACCTGAAGCGGTCACGTCCATGCCCCCTGCGATTTCAGCGAAGTGGTTGTTTGGAGCCACAATCTACGCGTGAAAGGTCGGGATGTGCGGGAGGCGACCGCCGCGTTGCGACGCGGTGCGTTGGTCGCGCTGCCCACCGAAACGGTGTACGGCCTGGCCGCGGATGCCACCAATGCGGAGGCCGTGTCACGCATCTTCGCGGTGAAGGGCCGTCCCGCGGACCATCCGCTCATCGTGCACTTGGCCTCGGCCGGGGAAGCCGATGCCTGGGCCCGTCGCATCGCGCCCTATGCGCGCCTGCTTGCGGCCGCGTACTGGCCGGGACCGCTGACGCTGATCCTGGACAAGTTGCCGACGGTGCTCGACATCGTCACCGGCGGCCAGGACACGGTGGGCCTGCGCGTCCCCGCACATCCAGTGACGCACGAGGTCTTGCGGTTGTTGGGAACCGGTGTTGCCGCACCGAGCGCCAACCGCTTCGGAAGGGTGAGCCCGACGACCATCGGGCACGTGGAGGACGACATCGCCGCGTACCTGGGCGATGACGACTACCTGCTCGACGGCGGGCCCTGCGAGGTCGGGGTCGAGTCGACGATCGTCGATTGCACCGGCCCCTCGCCTCGGCTGCTGCGTGCTGGTGCGGTCACGGTGGACATGATCGAGCAGACGACGGGTCTCGCCGTGCTGGGCGCCGACGGCCGCATCCGCGCATCGGGCACGTTGGCAAGCCATTACGCGCCACGCGCCAAGGTGCACGTGGTCGACGCGGACGAGCGACTGGCGATGACGGGGGCGGGCTTCATCGCGGAACAGGCCATCGCCACGCCACCGGGCATGGTGCGCCTGCTCGACGCTGCGGACCTCGGCGCGTACGCACGTGACGTCTACGCCGCCCTGCGACGCAGCGATGAACTGGGGTTGGCCGACGTGGTGGCCGTACTCCCCAGCGACACAGGGCTGGGCACGGCCATACGGGATCGGCTGCAGCGCGCGGCTCACTGATGCCGAGCAATCCGCTGCAAGGACGGCGTGCATACTGGGCGCATGCGGACCCAAGTGCTTCGAGCCGGCACCCTCGCGGCCCTGGCGGGGCTCGCCCTGGCGGGATGTGGCCTCACCGATGCTCGCAACGCGGCGATCGCCGAGGCCAGGGTCACGCCACTGAGCGCCGCGGACAGCCTGCGCCCCGGCCTGGTCGGCATGCCCGACTACCCGTCGACCGGTTGGGGCGAGTCCGCCACCGCTGCAGCCGCCGGACAGTCCGCAACGCGCACGGGCCTGCAGGACATCGGCTTGCAGACCTCTGACCTCGCGAGCACCTTGACGGTGAGGACGGAACCTGACGGCACATCGCTGGGGATCCCCACACTCGACTTCTGCTCGGCCAGGTATCCGAGTGAGTCACTGCGCGTCGCCCGCATCCAGCGCGCCGCCTACGACAAGCAGGGCAACTTCGCCGGCCTCTCCACCGAGGTCGTGATGTACCGGGACGTTGCCGCGGCCCAGCAGGCGTTGCACGAGGTCACGGCCGCCCGGCTCGGCTGCCCGGTCGGCAAGCGGGTCACCACCTACGACGGCCACATCATCGTGTTCGCATTCCATCCGGCACCGGGCCCGACGAGCACCCCGCTGGTTGGGCCCGCCTCCCGACTCATCATCCACACGACGATGAAGGTCGACGGCAACCCGCAGACGGCGTTCCTCGTCTACCAGGTCTCAGGTCGCGTACTTGCCGCGTTGTACGCCGTCGACAA
>JAJXSV010000335.1 GCA_021784375.1 Actinomycetes bacterium
AGGCCTTCGGTGGCGTCCAGGCCCTGACGGCGGCCGAGCTGGAATTGTTCCCCGGCGAGATCCACGCCCTGCTCGGCGAGAACGGCGCCGGCAAGTCGACCCTGCTCAAGGCGCTGGCCGGCGTGCACCGCCTCGATGCCGGCGAGGTCACGGTGGCCGGCAGCCCCTTCGTGCCCGGCAGTACCCGCCGTTCGCAGGAGCAGGGCATCGCTGTCATCTACCAGGAGCCCAGCCTCTTCCCCGATCTCTCCCTCGCCGAGAACGTGTTCGTCGGTCGCCAGCCGCTGAGTGGCGGTCGCGTCGACTGGGTCACCATGAGCAAGTCGGCCAGCGAACTCTTCGCCCGTCTCGGGGTTCCGCTGGAGCCCGGCCGCAAAGCGCGCGGCCTCTCTATCGCCGACCAGCAGATCGTCGAGATCGCCAAAGCGCTGTCGATGTCCGCGAGCGTCATCGTGATGGACGAGCCCACCGCCGCCCTTTCCAGCGCCGAGGTCGAGCGCCTGTTCGGAGTGGCCCGCCGCCTGCGCTCCGAGGGCGCCGCCGTGGTCTTCGTCAGCCATCGCCTCGACGAGGTCTTCGCCCTGTGCGACCGCGTCACCATCATGCGCGACGGTGCCACCGTGCACACCTGCCGCATCGACGAGATCGACACCGCTCTGGTGGTGCGCTGGATGGTGGGCCGCGAGCTCACCGACATGTTCCCCAAGGTGCCCTCCGAGGTGGGTGAGGTGGTGCTCAGCGTGCGCGGGCTCTCTCGCGCCGGACAGTTCGAAGACATCAGTTTCGAGGTGCGTGCGGGGGAGATCGTGGGCCTGGCCGGCCTCGTCGGTTCCGGTCGCAGCGAAGTGGTCCGCGCCATCTTCGGCGTGGACCGCTATGACGCAGGCAGTGTCGAGTTCCTCGGTGCCCCGCTTCCGGCCAATCGACCGAGCGCGGCCATGGAGCTGGGAGTGGCCCTGGTGCCCGAGGACCGGCGTCAGGAGGGGCTGTTCATGCCTTCCGCCATCTCCCGCAACTTCGCCATGACACGGCTCAAGGCGCTCAGCAGGCGGGGGCTCATCACGAACAAGTCCGAGCGCGAACTCGGCACGGATTGGGCCGCGCGCATGCAGGTGAAGTTCGCCGACCTCGGCAACCCGGTGCAGCAACTCTCGGGGGGCAATCAGCAGAAGGTGGTGCTCGGCAAGTGGCTTGCGACCGATCCCAAGCTGCTCATCGTCGACGAGCCCACGCGCGGCATCGACGTCGGTACCAAGGCGGAGGTACATCGACTGCTCTCCACCGAGGCCTCGAAGGGGATGGCGGTGCTCATGATCTCGAGTGAACTGCCCGAGGTACTCGGCATGGCCGACCGCATCATCGTCATGCGCGAGGGCCGCATCACCGGTGAGTTCACCCGGACCGAGGCCACGCAGGAACTCATCATGCATGCCGCCACTGCGAGCGGGGTATCCGCATGAAGCGCATCCTCGCCATCCGCGAGTTCCCCGTCGCCCTTGCCTTCATCCTTGTCATCGCTGTGACCGGCTTGAGCAATTCGCAGTTCCTCACCCAGCAGACGCTCCGTGACATCCTCATTGGCACCGCGGTGGTGGCGACGCTCGCCGTGGGACAGACCTTCATCATCGTGATGAAGCACATCGACATCTCAGTGGGATCCACGGCGGGCTTCGTGGCCTTCCTCGTCGGCAACTGGACAACCAACGGTCTCAATCTCGGCGTCGCGGTGCTGCTGGGACTGCTGGTCGGCGCCTTGGTGGGCGTGTTCAACGGACTGCTCGTCGCCTACCTGGAGCTGCCCAGCCTGGTGGTGTCGCTCGGCTCGCTCTACGCGGTCCGCGGCATCTTCAACAACGTCGCGACAGGAACCGCCATCACCGCCGACCACCTGCCGCAACCGATCCTCGCCTTCGGCTCCAACCTGCTGTTCGGCGTGCCATGGCTCTTCATCTGTGCGCTGCTCATGATGTTCGCTGCCGGCCTCTACCTGCGCTTCACGCGTCAAGGCCGTGACCTCTACGCCATCGGCTCCAACTTCGAGGCCGCCAAACTGGCCGGCATACCCGTCAAGCGCCGCATCTTCACCACGTTCGTGTTGAACAGCGTCATCGCGGGCATCGGCGGCATCGTCATCCTCTCGCGCTTCAGCGGTGCCGACGCGACGAGTGGCACCGGCATCGAGCTGGGCGTCGTCGCCGCCTGCGTGGTCGGCGGCGTGGCCATCGCCGGCGGCATCGGCACGCCTTACGGGGCCATCATCGGAGCGCTGCTCCTCCAGGGAATCAGCCTTGCCCTCGGCGCCCTGGGTGTCTCGCAGTTCTGGCAGCAGGCCGTGGGCGGCGTGCTGCTGTTGGGAGCCATCACCATGGATCGCGTCGTCGCCTCTCGGCAGTCCGTGACCCGCACCATCCGGGTGGTGGCGGCATGAAGTTCCGTCTCACCTGGGACCGCGGCCTCATCCTGCTGCTGCTGCTCACCTTCCTCATCGGCTCGCGTGTCTCTCCGGAGTTCATCGGTGGAGACAACGTCACGTTCGTGCTCGAGGACGTCACCGAGCTGCTGCTCATTGCCCTCGCCATGGCCTTCCTGATCATCACCGGCGAGATCGACCTCTCCGTGGCATCGACGCTCACCTTGGCCAGCGATGTCATCGGCGTCATCGTCCATGCCGGCCATCCGATGCTCCTCGCGGTGGCCGCGGGCCTGCTCACCGGCGTCGCATGTGGCGCCTTCAACGGATTCATGGTGACCCGGGTGGGGCTGCCGTCGTTGGCAGTGACGATCGGCACCATGGCGTTGTATCGAGGGCTGTGCTGGGTACTGCTCGGCAACACCCCGATCAGCGACATCCCGGAGGCGTGGACCAACCTCGGTGCCAACACCATTCCGCACACGGTGTTCCCGTGGTCCTTCATCCTGGTGGTCGTGTTCGGCTCCACCGCGCTGTACATCCTGCACTTCACGCGTTTCGGACGCTGGACCTATGCCATCGGGATCAGTACGGAGGCCGCGCGCTTCAGCGGTATCCGCGTGGAGCGCGTGAAGATGAGCCTCTTCATCGCCACCGGCTTCATGTCGGCGGTCGCCGGCCTCGTGTACACGTTGCGCTTCGCAAGCTCATCACCTGATGGCGCCATGGGCTACGAGCTCTCCGTCATCGCCGCCTGCCTCTTCGGTGGCATCGCGGTGGCTGGTGGTGCAGGCACCATGTGGGGCGTCCTCGCAGCGGTCGTCGAGCTCGGCGCGATCCGTTCCCTCCTGCAGTTGTCCGACTTCTCGGCCAACGCCCTGCAGGTTGTTGCAGGCGGGCTGCTCCTC
>JAJXSV010000336.1 GCA_021784375.1 Actinomycetes bacterium
GAGATGGTGGGCCTGGTCTCGCTGCACACCTTCCTGGTGCACGCGAGCATCACCGTCATCGTGTGGGCCGCGGGTTGGGCCATCTCGCGATCATGGTTCCTCGCACATTGGGCCACACCACTCACCGCCATCTGCGCGCTCATGGTGATCGCCGAGTTCGAGTACGAGTACTGGTCCAATCCCACGGCCATCGGCTTCACCTACCTGCTCATGATCATGCTGGGCAGTGGACCGATAGTGCTCAGCCCGCGCCTGCTCATCGGCGTGGGCGGCATCGGCCTGTTCGGCAGTCTGGCGATCCTCGGCAGCGCCACTCTGGAGTCGCTGGCCGACAGCAGTTCCGCGGAGTGGGCGATGGCGGCAGTCGCAGCCGAGGTCATCGGATTCATCCTGCTGTACCAACGACTTCGCAGCATCGACGCGCTCGGGGCGGTCACCCGCCGGGCCGCGTCGATGGCCGAGACCGACGCCCTCACCGGCCTCCACAATCGCCACGGCATGCGCCACTCCCTCCCCGGTCTGCTGGAGCGGGCGCGCGCCGCCGGCGAGCAGGTGCACGTCGCCTTCGTCGACATCGACTGGCTGAAGACCGCCAACGACAAGCACGGACACGACTTCGGTGACGCGGTCATCATCACCGTGGCGAACGCGGTGCGCACCAGCCTGTGCAGCGGGGAGCACGCCATCGCGCGCTGGGGCGGGGACGAGTTCCTCGTCGTCGGAGTGGGCCCTGACCTGGGCGACGAGGTCATCGCCAGCCGCATCCTGGACGCCATCCGCGGGAGCGGCCTCGACCTCACCAAGTGGCCGGGCAGCGTGAGCGTCGGCAGCGCCGGCGGCGAAGCCAGCGATGAGGAACTGCAACGGCTCATCGAGCTGGCCGACGAGCGCATGTACATGCGCCGTCGCGAGCACCGCGCCCAGCCGTGAGGCGGGGGCGCGTCGGGCCCCCATGCATCAGTGACCGGCCGCGACGTGTGCGCGCTGTCGTGCCCGGCTGCGACGTCGGCTAGGTCGTGATGTGGGGCTGGCCGAACTCCTCGACGACGCGGGAGGGTTTGGGCGCGAACTCGCTGATGAACATGGCCGCCAGGATGAGCCCGGCGCCCGAGAGGATGCGCGGTGTCATGGGGTCGCCGTCGATCCACACGCCGAAGACGCCCGCGAACATGGGCTCCATGGTGAAGATGACGGCCGCGCGGGTGGCGTCGACGTGCGCCTGCCCCCACGTCTGCACGGTGAAGGCGATGGCGCTCGCGAACACCGCTAGCAGCAGGATGTCCCACCACACGGTGGCATTGGGCGGCATCTGGTAGCCCTGCACGCCGGCGCCGACGGTGAAGAAGACCGCCACCATGAGGATCTGGTAGGTGGCGATGGAGTACGAGTTCCGCAGCGTCGACCACTGCGCCGTCGAGAGGATCTGCAGGGCCCACATGGCCGCGCCGGCCAGGGTCCAGATGGCGCCGGTGCTCAGCGAGAAGCCCTTGAGCGAGATCAGGCCAAGCCCGATGACTGCGAGCAGCACGCCGAACCACGACCAGTTGCTGATGCGGTCGTGCAGGATCATGGCGCCGAAGAGCGGTGTGAGCACCACGAACATGCCGGTGATGAAGCCGGAGACGCTGGCGTCGATGGTGAGCAGGCCGATGGTCTGGAAGAGATAGCCGAAGGACGAGATGACGCCGATGGCGAGGCCGTGCTTGATGGTCGCGCGGTCGACGAACAGCGCGCGCGGGCGGAAGGCGACGAGCAGCGCGAACGCGATGCTCCAACGCAGGCTGGTGAGCGACCAGTACGACATCTGCGCGATGCCCGACTTCATGACGACGAAGGTGCTGCCCCAGGCCGCGGTGACCGAGATGAGTGAGATGACAGCCCAGCGCTCACGCTGCTTCGCCGTCGTCATCAGGCGACGGTATCAGCGCGCAGGCACGGGACAGGCACGCACGAAGCCGACGTTCCACCATGCGAGCCCTGCGGCCCTTCGCGTGCGTTGGTGTGCCTCGGCCGGTTCCACAGGGCAGGTCGCCGGCACCGTCCGTGCGTTGGTGCGCCAGGGCCGGGCTGGCAAACTTCCGCTCATGCAGCAGCACATCCAGACCTTCAAGCCTCGGCGTGGTCGGTACTCCACGCAGATGCGCGAGGGCCTCGAGCGTGGCACCCACCTCGTCACCCTCGACGCGCTGCCCCCGCTCCCGGATCTCTTCGACGGGCGCCCCGTCATCCTCGAGATCGGCTTCGGCATGGGCGACGCCGCACTCGCGCAGGCCGTCGCCCACCCCGACCACGGCCTGCTCGCCATCGACGTGCACACGCCCGGTGTCGGACGGCTGCTCGCGGAGCTGGACGCGCAGGGCATCGACAACGTCCGCGTCATCGAGGGCGACGCGCTCGAGCTCCTGCACGACCTGCTGCCCCCGGCGTCGCTCGCCGGCATCCGCGTCTTCTTCCCCGACCCGTGGCCCAAAGCGCGCCACCACAAGCGCCGCATCATCAACGCCGCCAACCTCGACACCATGGCCCGCGCACTCGTGCCCGGCGGCTTCCTGCACTTCGCCACCGACTGGCACGACTACGCGCAGTCCGCGCAGCAGGCGATCGCCGCGCACCCCCTCCTCCGGCTGCTCGCACCGTCCGAGCAGCCGCCCATCGCCAGCGCGGCCACTCGTCCGCGCACCAAGTTCGAGTCGCGTGGCATGGCCGCCGGACGCGCCATCACGGACCTGGTGGCCCTCCGCCGCTGACCCCATTCGTTAGCGTGGGGGCATGCACAGTGTCGTCGCGGTCGTGGGCTCGCGCATCGAGGCCGAGATGGTGGTGGGCCTGCTCGAGGAGCACGGCATCCGGGCCGCTGTCTCCGCCGACGACGCAGGCGGCATGCGACCCGACCTCGCGGTGCAGGGCGTGCGCGTGCTCGTCGCCGCGGAGGACGCGGCCGACGCCCGCGACGTCCTCGGTGCGGATGCGGCCCCGCCCCCGCCGCGCAAGCCCCTCAACGGATTCCAGCGCTGGGTCGTCGACCTGCTGAGCCGCCGTCGCGTCTGGTGATCGCCGACCCGGACGCCGTCGACGGGGCCACCCGCGTGGCGCCCACCCGCTTACCCCCGCCATGTGGCTCCATACGCTAGGGTCAAGGCCACCTTGTGGAGCCACTTGGCGGGGGTAAGCGACGCGCGGCCGCAACGGAGGCGGCGTCGCACGCCCATTAGCCTCACGCCATGGTTGCGATCCTCTGGTTCCGACGCGATCTCCGGCTGGGCGACCATCCCGCGCTGCTTGCCGCCGCGGCGGCAGGCGAGGTGCTGCC
>JAJXSV010000029.1 GCA_021784375.1 Actinomycetes bacterium
GAAGATCAGGGAGTCGCCGGGGAGCACGAAGCCCAGGAGGATGCCGCACTCCGCGAAGATGACGGCCACGACGCCGTAGAGCGCGTAGTCGCCGAACAACTTGATCAGTCCGTCACCGGAGAGCCATGTGGGAAGCAGGGCAAGCACGCTCAGCATGGCGGGAGCCTATCCGGCTCGTGTTCGGGGGGCGTTCGGACGAGGGGCGGTTCTGACACAATGCCGAGATGAACGAGTACCGCACCATGTTCCGGAACCCCAGGTTCCGGACCCTCTGGTTCGCGCGGCTCATCTCAAACCTGGGCAACGGCATGTCGCCCACGGCACTCTCCTTCGGCATCCTGGCCCTGCATGGTGCGACGGCCCGCGACCTCGGCCTGGTGCTCACGGCGCAGGCCGTTCCCCTGGTGCTGCTGCTGCCGCTGGGCGGCGTCATCGCCGACCGGCTGCCGCGCGCCGTCGTGATCTCGACGACCGACATGATCCTCGGGGGCTTCGTCGTCACCAGTGGGACGCTCTTCCTCACCGGCCACGCCACCGTGACGAACATCGCCGCCATCAACGCGGTGTCGGGCGTCCTGCACGCGCTCTGGTGGCCGGCCTTCCCGGGGCTGGTGCCGGCGGTGCTCGGAGACCGCGAACTGCAGCGGGGCAACGCCCTCATCGCCATCGCATCCAACGCCGGGCTCATCAGCGGCGCGGGCGTGGCGGGTGCACTCATCGCCCTGTTCGGCCCCGGAATCGCCATCGTCATCGACGGCGTCACCTTCCTGGTCGCCGGCTGGCTGGTGTTCACCTTCCGTGATGTCGCCAGGGCTCAACCCTCGGGTCGGTCGATGGTGTACGACCTGAACCACGGCTGGCAGACCTTCATCTCCTTCCGCTGGCTGTGGGTGGTGGTCGCCGTCTTCGGGTTCATCATCGGCTGCATCCGGGCCGCCTTCGATGTCGGCGGTCCCGTGCTCATGAAGCTGCGCTTCGATGGGCCCACGAGCTGGGCCCTCATCCAGACCGCGCAGGCGGTCGGCTTCCTGGCTGGCGCCATGCTCGCCGCCCGCATCCGGCCGGCCCGGCCGCTCGTGTACTGCCTGCTGGTGTCCGCGGTGATCCCCGCTTACATGGTCGCCATGTCCGTGCCGCTGCCGGTCCCAGTGCTCGCCGGTTTCGCCTTCGGGCTCGGCGTCTGCTTCGAGCAGTGGGGCGTCATGTGGGGTACGGCGATGCAGACGCACATCCCGCGGGAGGCGCTTTCGAGGGCTTCGGCGTTCGACGCCATGGGCTCGCTGCTGTTCGCTCCCGTGGGCCTGGCGGTGGCCGGCCCCATCATCGCCGCCTTCGGGCTGCATGCGCTGTTCGTCGGTGCGGCCGGGGTCACGATCGCGCTGCTGCTCCTGCCGCTGCTCGAGCCCGAGGTGCGCAACCTGCGTTGGAAGGACCCGGAGCCGGAGCCTGCCTGACGCAGCGCTCAGTCCTTGCGGATCGCCTGCAGGCCGGCGAGGAGGAACTGCATGACGGCGGTCCGCGCCAACTCGGCGTCGACGCCGTCTGCGAGCAGCGCCTCGTACTCGGAGATGCTCGCCGCCGCCGCCGTCACCGCGATCCGCACGAAGGGGTCGCTGGGCTTGCGGCCCAGTTCCTTGGCCAGTGCCTTGGAGCCGATCGTCAGAGCCTTCTCCATCTCCACCGAGTGCAGGCCCTGCAGACCGGGGTTCACCGCGAACATGCGCACGCGACGTGCTCGCAGGCCCGGATCCGCTGCCTCGTCCTCGAGCCGCAACCACTGCTCGAAGGTCGACGCGAGCGGCTCATCGCGCTTGCGTGCCCTCAGCAGGGTGACGATGCGTGATGCGCTCTCATTGGCACCGTGCATCACGATGTCGATCTTGCTCGCAAAGTACGTGAGCACCGTGCGCGGTGAGACATCGGCTGCCTCCGCGATCTCGTCGATGGTGGTGTGCTCGAAACCGCGTTCCGTGAACAGTTGCAGCGCGGCCTCCTCGATGGCCGCACGACGACGTGCCTTCGAGCGCTCGCGCAGGGAATCCTCGGACATGACCCAAACATACAGGGTGCTGCATATTTGCAGTCCACTGCAAATATCTGGGTATGCTGGGCCGTCTACGAAAGGCAGATCCATGGCCCGCCTCCTGTACCGCCTCGGCGCCACCGCGTTCCGGCAACGCATCGCATTCGCCCTCATCTGGCTGCTGCTCCTTGTCGGCGCCGGCATCGGAGCGAAGACGCTGGGCGGCACGCTGTCCACGAGCATGAGCATCCCCGGGCAGGAATCGACGGTCGCACTCGACCTCATGGGGCAGCGCTTCGGTGCAGCCAGCAAGGGTGCGACGGCACAGGTCACCTTCGAGGCGACCGGTTCCGTCACCGATCCGATGAATGCTGCCGCCATCATGAAGGACGTCGCCACGCTCGCGAAGCTGCCGGGCGTCGTGGCCGCGAGCAACCCGCTCGACCCGGCGGCACCGAGCGTCTCGCGCGACCGCCGTGCTGCCATCAGCACCGTGCACTACGCGGTCGTGGGGGACAGCATGCCCAAGGCGCAGAAGACCGCGCTGGTGAACGCCGTGGCCGCCTTCGGCACGCCGAACCTGCGGGTCGCCGTCACCGGCCAGGCCTCCGAGAACCGGGTGCCGAGCGTGGCTGGCCCCCGCGAGATGCTCGGCCTGCTCGTCGCCGTCATCGTGCTGCTCGTCACCTACGGCTCACTCGCCGCTGCCGGCATGAACCTGGTCACCGCGATGGTCGGCGTGGGCCTCGGCTCGCTGGGGACCGTCATCGCCTCCGGGTTCACGACCCTGCAATCGACCACGCCCATCCTCGGCCTCATGCTGGGGCTGGCGGTCGGCATCGACTACGCGCTGTTCATCTTCGCCCGCTTCCGGCACGAGCTTCGCGTGGGCAACGACCCGGATGAGGCCACCGCCATGGCGGTCGGCACCGCCGGTTCCGCGGTGCTCACCGCCGGCCTCACCGTGGTCATCGCCCTGTCGGGACTGTTCGTTGCCGGTCTGCCGTTCCTCACCCAGATGGGCCTCGCCGCCGCTGGCACCGTGGTCATCGCCGTCCTTGCGGCGCTGACCCTGGTGCCCGCAGCACTCGGGTTCATGGGATACCGCGCGCTCCCGCGTCGCGAGCGCGCATCCGCGAGAGAGCTCGCCGCCCGCCATGTGCACGATGAGCACCGTGACGAGCCGGTTGCGCGTGGCTTCGTCGCCGGCTGGGCCGACAGGGTGACCGGCCGCGGTTGGGTGGCGCTGTTGGCCGGCGTCATCGTGCTCGCCGCGCTCTCGGTTCCGGTGCTCTCCATGCGCACCACACTCGCCCAGGAGGCCGCTCCGGGCACGACCCAGGCACAGGCGGATGCCGTCATCGCGCGCCACTTCGGCGCCGGGATGGCCGGTCCCCTCATCGTGCTCGTGGATGGTGCGGGTGCGGTGGAGCGTGCCGCCGTCATCGCCAAGGCAGCATCGTCGCTCCCCGACGTGCGCTATGTCCTGCCACCGGTCCCGTCGCCGACGGGGACGTCCGCGCTCGTCACGGTCATCCCGGGGTCGGGGCCCAGCGCCCAGTCGACGGTCGACCTCGTGGGCAGGTTGCGCCACGACTTCCAGACCGCGGGTGGGCCCAGGGTCTACGTGACCGGCACCACCGCGGTCAGCGTGGACGTCACGCAATCGTTGAACCATGCCCTTCCCATCTATCTCCTGCTGGTCGTCGGGCTGGCATTCCTCCTGCTGGTGCTCGTGTTCCGGTCACTCCTCGTGCCGCTGGTCGGTGTGCTCGGCTTCCTGCTCACCGTCGGTGCGACCTTCGGCTCGACCACCGCGGCATTCCAGTGGGGCTGGCTCTCGGATCTCCTCGCGGTGCCGTCGGGCCCGCTCATGAGCCTGATGCCGATCATGGTCATCGGCATCCTCTTCGGACTCGCGATGGACTACCAGGTGTTCCTCGTCTCGCGCATGCATGAGGCGCACGCGCACGGTGCGCACCCGCGCGATGCCGTGACCTTCGGATTCCGCCAGGCGGCGCCCGTCGTGATCGCAGCCGCGAGCATCATGTTCGCGGTGTTCGCCGGCTTCATCGGGAGCAAGGAGGCCATGATCAAGCCCATTGCCTTCGCGCTCGCCTTCGGCATCCTGTTCGACGCGTTCATCGTGCGCATGGTGATCGTGCCGGCGTCGCTCTCGCTCATGGGTGGGGCAGCCTGGGCCCTGCCCCGCTGGCTGCGCTGGCTCCCCGAGCTCGACGTCGAAGGCGCCGCACTCGAGCGTCGTTTCCACGTCACCGGTGGACTGAAGCCGGACGGGCAGGTCCCTGCGCGCAGCCGCTGACGCTGAGGCGACGCGGACGCACACGCGGGGTGGAGGTCGGCTGACACCGGCACAGCGTGCGCGGATGGTCAGGATCGGCGGGCGCAGTCTGGGCAGCGGCGGCGACGCGTGCTTTGATGACGGGATGGAAGACGAAATCCGCGACCGCCTCATCGGGTCCGTGGGGCGCCTGATCGCCAGGGCGGGCTCCTCCCGGCCGGTCCCCGGCGAGTGGACGCCGGGCACGGTCCTCGGTCATATCGCCGAGGTCGATGAGCAGGTGTGGCTGGTGCGCCTGAACCTCATGGTGCACGCGGCGCGCAAGGCCGAGGATCCGCCACGGTTCCAATGGTGGGAACCGGATCCGGTTGAGACGGCCGTCCGCTACGAGGGTTGGGAGTTCGAGGACTGCGCGCAGCGAGTGCTCGAGGCGCGCGTGAACCTGGTGTGGCGGCTGCGGGAGCTCACCGCAGAGGACTGGCATGCCCGGGCCATGCACTCGACGTGGGGCGAGGTCGACGTGCGCGGGCTCCTCCAGCACGTGTTCAACCACGACGACGAGCACCTGGCCAGCCTCTAGCGAGCCCTCGCCCTCCCCGGGCCGACCCCCATCGCTGTCCGGGGTCATCTTCCGAGGCGCCCTGCATTGGCGCGCCAAGGCGCTGGTGCGGGGGCGGGTGGCGCCCACGGGTCGGACGGCCCGTTACGCACGACGAGCGGCATCTGGAACAATGTGCGCGCGTCCACACTGTGGCGGCAAGCCCGCGGCTCCATCGGAGCCACCTAACTATGGAGACAGCATGCCTATTGCATCGCCCGAGGTCTATTCAGAGATGCTCGACCGCGCGAAGGCCGGGAAGTTCGCGTACCCCGCAATCAACTGCTCGTCATCGCAGACCGTTGTCGCAGCGATCCAGGGTTTCGCTGAGGCCGAGTCCGATGGCATCGTCCAGGTTTCCTGGGGCGGCGCCGAGTACGCCACCGGTCAGCGCGTGAAGGACATGGTGACGGGTGCCGTCGCACTCGCCGAGTACGCGACGATCGTCGCGGCCAAGTACGACGTGAACATCGCGCTGCACACCGATCACTGCCCGCCGGCGAAGATGGAGGGCTTCATGCGCCCCCTCGTCGACATCTCGATCGATCGCGTGAAGCGCGGTCTCGCGCCCCTCTTCCAGAGCCACATGTGGGATGGCTCGTCCGTGCCCATGGGCGAGAACCTGGCCATCGCGGACGAGATGCTCGACAAGTGCGCCGCCGCTCGCACCATCATGGAGATCGAGATCGGTGTCGTCGGCGGTGAGGAGGACGGCATCGAGGCCAAGCACGATGCCAAGCTCTACTCCACGCCCGAGGACGCACTCGCAACCGTCGCCAGGCTGGGCCTCGGTGAGCGCGGCCGCTACCTCGTCGCAGCCACTTTCGGAAACGTCCATGGTGTGTACAAGCCGGGCAACGTCGTCCTCACCCCCTCCATCCTCAACGACCTGCAGAACGCCGTCGAGGCCAAGACCGGCAAGCCGAAGTTCCTCGACCTGGTGTTCCACGGCGGTTCGGGCTCGCTGCTCTCCGAGATCCGTGAGGCGCTCGACTACGGCGTGGTGAAGATGAACATCGACACCGACACCCAGTACGCGTTCACGCGGCCGGTCGTCGAGCACATGTTCCGGAATTACGACGGCGTGCTGAAGATCGACGGTGAGGTCGGCAACAAGAAGATGTACGACCCGCGTGCCTGGGGCAAGGCGGCGGAGAAGGGCATGGCGGAGCGCGTCGTCCTCGCCTGCTCCGACCTGCGCAGCACCGGTACGAAGATGCAGTAGCTGCACGACCCCAAAGGCGGCGCCACCCCGCACCGGGTGACGCCGCCTTCGTCGTGCGGGCCCGCCGCGCCGGGGCAGGGTGATGGCATGCGTCCTCCGGCCAGCCCCGCCGCCGCGCTCGGACGGGCAGTCCGGGCGCCTGCGGCGGGCTTGGAGGCGCTCCGTCGGCCCACTGGTGTCCCTACCGCGTTCGACGCGGTTCCGGGATTCCGCAGTGTCCCGGCCGCCAGCCGGCGGGTGCCGGTAGTATTTGCAGGCAAACGCCGGTGTGGTGTCTGCAGTTTCGTGGGAAGGCAGACGCTCATGCCGGCGATCGTGCTTGTGGGCGCCCAATGGGGCGACGAGGGCAAGGGCAAGGCCACGGACCTCCTGGGGTCGCGCGTCGACTACGTCGTGCGCTACCAGGGTGGCAACAACGCGGGCCACACGGTGGTCATCGGCGATCAGAAGTTCGCCCTCCACCTGCTCCCTTCCGGCATCCTCACACCGGACGTCATCCCGGTGATCGGCAACGGCGTCGTCATCGATCCGGCCGTGATGCTGCAGGAGATCGACAACCTCAACGCCCAGGGCATCGACACCTCGAAGTTGCTCATCAGCGGCAATGCCCACCTCATCACGCCCTATCACGTCACCTTGGACAAGGTCACCGAGCGCTTCCTGGGCAAGGCCAAGATCGGCACCACCGGCCGTGGCATCGGGCCCACGTACGCCGACAAGATCTCGCGCATAGGCATCCGCGTGCAGGACCTCTTCGACGAGAAGATCCTCGCGCAGAAGATCGAGGGTGCCCTTGCCAGCAAGAACCAGATCCTGGTCAAGGTGTACAACCGACGTGCGCTCGAGGTCGATCGCATCGCGGAGTACATGCTGCAGTTCGCGGATCGCATCAAGCCCCATCTCGCGGACACGTCGCTGGTGCTGAACCGGGCCCTGGACGCTGGTCAGGTCGTGCTGCTCGAGGGTGGCCAGGGCACGCTGCTCGACGTCGACCACGGCACCTACCCGTTCGTGACCTCGTCGAACCCGACGACCGGCGGAGCGTGCACCGGTGCCGGCATCGGCCCCACCCGCATCACGCGCAGCGTCGGCATCATCAAGGCGTACACGACCCGCGTCGGCTCCGGCCCCTTCCCCACCGAACTCCTCGATGACGACGGCGAGCAGTTGCGCGCCATCGGCGGGGAGCGCGGCGTCACCACCGGTCGCCCTCGGCGCTGCGGCTGGTACGACGCCGTCATCGCGCGCTACGCGTCACGTGTCAATGGCCTCACGGATCTCTTCCTCACCAAGCTCGACGTGCTCTCGGCTTGGGATGAGATCCCGGTGTGCGTCGCCTATGACGTCGACGGCGAGCGCATGACGGAACTGCCCGACACGCAGACCGGTTTCCACCATGCGGTCCCGGTGTACGAGAACCTGCCTGGCTGGAAGAGCGACATCTCGGGTGCACGCACCTTCGCCGATCTGCCGAGGAACGCGCAGGCCTACGTTCGCTACCTCGAGGAGATCTCGAACTGCCGTGTGAGCGCCATCGGTGTCGGCCAGGACCGCAACGCCACCATCTCGCTCCACGATCTCATCGACTGATCGCACGGGCGGCGCTACCGCTCATGCAGCAGTGACCGGTGGCGCGCTGCCGTCCGCATTGCGGTGCCAGCCGCTCCTCGCGCAGCAGCACTTCGCACCTGCGCATGCCCGACGCTGCTGCGTACGCTCCGAGCGGATCAAGGAGTGAGCATGTCGAATCCCGCCGAGGGCCAGGCCATCTACGAGATGGATCGCGAGCACGTCTTCTACTCATGGAGCGTGCAGGGCAGCATCAAGCCGCTCGTCATCGAGAGCGGTCAGGGCTCGTATGTCTGGGACTACGACGGAAACCGCTATCTCGACTTCTCGTCGCAGCTCGTCAACACGAACATCGGCCACCAGCATCCGAAGGTGGTGAAGGCGATCCAGGAGCAGGCGGGCCTGCTCACCACCATCTCGCCTTCGCACAGCAACAAGGCGCGTGCGGAGGCGGCCAAGCGCATCAGCGATCTCGCACCCGCGAACCACAAGAAGGTCTTCTTCACGGTCGGCGGCGCGGAAGCCGTTGAGAACGCCGTGCGCGTGGCACGCGTGAAGACGGGCAAGCGCAAGGTGCTTGCGGCCTACCGCTCGTACCACGGCAACACCGGCTTCGCCATCAACCTGACCGGCGAACCCCGACGCTGGGCCAACGAGTACGCGCACGACATCGTCCACTTCATGGGCCCCTACCTGTATCGCAGCGAGTTCCACTCGACCTCGATCGAGGAGGAGGGCGAGCGCGCACTCCGGCACCTCCACGACATCGTCATGTACGAGGGCGCGGAGACGATCGCAGCCATCATCATCGAGACGGTCATCGGCACCGCCGGCATCATCCCGCCGCCCCCGAACTACCTGGCCGGGCTGCAGAAGCTCTGCCGCGACAACAACATCGCGTACATCGCAGACGAGGTCATGGCCGGCTTCGGACGCACCGGCGAGTGGTTCGCGTACCAGAACTACGGTGTCGAGCCGGACATCATCTGCTTCGCCAAGGGCGTGAACTCCGGCTATGTGCCGCTCGGTGGCATCAGTATGAGCACCGAGTTCTCGGACTACTTCGAGGACAAGTTCTACCCGGGCGGCCTCACCTACAGCGGGCATCCGCTGGCGTGCGCCGCTGCGGTCGCGACGATCGACGCCATGAAGGAGGAGCGCATCGTCGAGAACGCCAAGCTGATCGGTGAGACGGTGATGGGCCCCATGCTCAACAGCCTGGCCGAGCGTCACCCCATCATCGGCGAGGTGCGCGGGCTCGGCTGCTTCTGGGTCCTGGAACTGGTGAAGGACCGCAAGACGCGCGAGGAACTGGCGCCCTACGGCGGCTCCTCACCGGCCATGGCGGAACTGGGGGCCGAATTGCGCAAGCGCGGCCTCATGATGTTCCTCTCGGGCAATCGGGTGAACGTCGTGCCACCGCTCGTCATCACCGACGTGGAGGCCAAGGACGGCATCGCCCGCATCGACGACGCCCTCGCCGTCATCGACAAGTACTACGAGGGCTGAGCCGGCGCCGCACCCGCACCAGCCTGCCGCGGGTGCGCCGTCCGACCCTCGACGAGGGGCCGCCGCGGGGGCAATTAGACTCTGCGGGTGCGAACCCTGGTCCTTGGCGGAGGGGCCCGCGAGCACGCGCTCGTGAGGGCCCTGCTGCGCGACGCCTCGGTCACGTCCGTCATCTGTGCCCCGGGCAATGCGGGCATCGCGCAGGACGTCGACGTCTTCCCCGTGGATGCCACCGACCCGGTCGCCGTGCTCGAGCTCGCCGACGTCCATGCCATCGAGTTCGTGGTGATCGGCCCCGAGGCCCCACTCGCGGCGGGTGTGGCCGACGCACTGAGGGCGGCCGAGTACCCCGTGTTCGGGCCCTCCCGGGCCGCCGCCCAACTGGAGGCGAGCAAGGCCTTCGCCAAGGGCGTCATGGATGCGGCCGGTGTGCCGACCGCGCGGGCCCACGTCTGCACCAGTCTCGCCGACGTCGAAGCGGCCCTCGACGACCTCGGTGCACCCCACGTCGTGAAGGACGACGGACTGGCCGCGGGCAAGGGTGTGGTCGTCACCGCTGACCGCGCCGAGGCCCTCGCACACGCCCGCGACTGCCTGAGGAGCTCCAGCGGCCGAGTCGTGGTCGAGGAGTACCTCGACGGTCCCGAGGTCTCCCTGTTCCTGGTGGCCGACGGTGAGCGCGTGCTGCCGCTTGCACCTGCGCAGGACTTCAAGCGCATCTTCGACGGCGATGCCGGCCCCAACACCGGTGGCATGGGTGCCTACTCCCCCCTCGACTGGGTGCCTGCCGGGCTCGCGGACGAGGTCGTGGAGTCCGTCGGCATGCCGGTGATCCGCGAGATGGCGAAACGCGGCACGCCCTTCCAGGGCCTGCTCTACGTGGGTCTGGCGCTCACCGCGCGCGGCACCAAAGTCATCGAGTTCAACGCGCGCTTCGGCGATCCGGAGACCCAGGTGGTGCTCGCGCGCCTGAGGTCGCCGCTGGGCCAGTTGCTGTTCCGCGCCGCCACCGGCTCGCTGGACGATGAGCCGGCCCTGCTGTGGAGCGAGGGCGCCGCGGTCACCGTCGTCATGGCCGCGGCCGGGTATCCGGGCACCCCCAGGGGCGGCGACCGGATCCTCGGCGTCGAGCGCGCGGACTCCCGCAACGGCGTCGATGTGCTCCATGCCGGGACCCGCATCAACCAGAACGGTGCGCTGGTGGCGTCCGGTGGTCGCGTGCTCTCAGTCACGGCGTCGGCCGACACCTTGGCGGACGCCCGTGCCCGGGCCTACGTTGCAGTCAGCGATATCCAATGGGCGGGGGAGCAGCACCGGAGCGACATCGCGCTCGCTGCCTGCGAAGGCCGTATCACCGTCCCGCAAGGAGATGAGGCATGACGAAGCCGCGTGTCAGCGACGTGCTCGCCACGCGCTACGCATCCGAGGACATGGCCGTGCTGTGGTCACCGGAGCACAAGGTGCGTCTCGAGCGGCAGCTCTGGATCGCCGTGCTGCAGGCCCAGAAGGACCTCGGGATCCATGTGCCCGAGGGCGTGGTCGAGGCCTACCACGCGGTGGTGGACCAGGTGGACCTGCCGTCCATCGCCGAGCGGGAGCGCGTCACCAAGCACGACGTCAAGGCCCGCATCGAGGAGTTCAACGACCTCGCCGGCTTCGAGCACATCCACAAGGGCATGACCTCGCGCGACCTCACGGAGAACGTCGAGCAGCTGCAGGTGCGCGACTCCCTGCGCCTGATGCGCACGCAGGTGATCGCCATGCTCGCCTCGCTTGCGGAGCTCGCAGCGCAGTACGAGGCCGTCCCCCTCACCGGCCGCACGCACAACGTCCCCGCACAGGTGACCACGCTGGGCAAGCGCTTCGCCACCGCCGCCGATGAGCTGCTCATCGCCTTCGACCGGCTGGAGGAGCTGCTGGCGCGCTATCCGCTGCGTGGCATCAAGGGCCCGGTGGGCACCGCGCAGGACATGTTGGACCTGCTCGACGGCGACGATTCGAAGCTCGAACGGCTCGAGCAGCGCATCGCGCTGCACCTCGGCTTCGAGCACGTGCTGACGTCGGTGGGGCAGGTGTACCCGCGCTCGCTCGACCACGAGGTCACCAGCCTCCTGGTGCAACTGGCGGCGGCGCCGTCCTCCCTCGCGCACACCATCCGGCTGATGGCCGGCCAGAACCTCGCCACCGAGGGGTTCAAGCCCGGCCAGGTCGGCTCGAGCGCCATGCCGCACAAGATGAACACGCGTTCCTGCGAACGCGTCAACGGGTTCGCCGTGGTGCTGCGCGGATTCGCCGGCATGACCGCGGAATTGGCGGGTGCCCAGTGGAACGAGGGTGACGTCTTCTGCTCGGTCGTCCGTCGTGTGGCGCTGCCCGATGCGTTCTTCACGATCGATGGCATGTTCCAGACCATGCTCACGGTGCTCGAGGACTTCGGTGCCTTCCCTGCCGTCATCAACCGTGAGCTCGACCAGAACCTGCCCTTCCTCGCCACCACCAAGGTGCTCATGGCGGCAGTGCGCACGGGAGTGGGCCGCGAGACCGCGCATGAGGCGATCAAGGAGCACGCGGTGGCGGTCGCGCTGCAATTGCGCGAGAGTGCCAAGGCCCGGAACGACCTCATCGAGCGCCTGGCCGGCGATGACCGTCTGCACCTCACCAAGGCGCAGTTGAGCGAACTCATCGCTGAGCCCTTGGAGTTCTCCGGTGCCGCGCTCGCGCAGACGCGCGCCGTGATCCGCCGGGTCAACGAGATTTGCGAAGCCAATCCGCAGGCCGCCGCATACGTGCCGGCCCCGATTCTGTGAGGATGACCATGCAGGAACTCCCCAAGCCCGACTACACGCTGCCCGAGGGCTATGCGCACATCCACTCGGGAAAGGTCCGCGATCTGTGGACCACACCGAACGGCAACCTGCTCGTGGTGGCGTCCGATCGCATCAGCGCCTTCGACTGGATCCTGCCGACGCCCATCCCGGACAAGGGCGCGATCCTCACCTCGCTGTCGATGTGGTGGTTTGAGCAGCTCACCGACATCGTGCCGAATCACGTGATCTCGCTTGATGTTCCCGATGCGGTGCGCGGTCGCGCCATGGAGTGCGAGCGCCTCACGATGTTCCCCATCGAGTGCGTCGCGCGCGGCTACCTCACCGGTTCGGGGCTCTCCGACTACAAGCGCACCGGCGAGGTCTGCGGTGTACCGCTGCCCTCGGGCCTGGTCGACGGCGATCAGCTGCCGCACCCCATCTTCACGCCGGCCACCAAGGCGGAGTTCGGCGAGCACGACGAGAACGTCGACTTCGACTACATCGCGGGTGTCATCGGTGACGCCGCCTCCGAGCAGTTGCGGGACCTCACCATCAAGGTGTTCGCCAAGGCCCACGAGATCGCCTTGCAGCGGGGCGTGATCCTGGCAGACACCAAGTTCGAGTTCGGCACCCGTGAGAACGGTGAGATCGTGCTCGCGGACGAGGTGCTGACCCCGGATTCGTCGCGCTACTGGCCCGCGGACCTCTGGGAGCCGGGCCGTGCACAGCCGTCCTTCGACAAGCAGTTCGTCCGTGACTGGCTGACGTCACCGGCAGCGGGCTGGGACAAGAACGGCACGGAGGCCCCGCCGGCGCTCCCGGCCGAGGTGGTCGAGCAGACGCGCGCGAAGTACATCGAGGCCTACCAGCGCCTCACCGGCCGTACCTGGGCCTGAGCACGTCCGACGTCCTGATGCCCTCGGTCGCCCCGCCACGGTGGGGCACCCGAAGGCAGCAGGAGGTCGCACCAAGGGAAGGTGAGGATCGGCAATGGCCTGGTTGGTGACTGGGGGGGCCGGCTACATCGGCTCGCATGTGGTGCGCGCGTTCCGTGCCAACGGGATCGACGCTGTCGTCTTCGATGACCTGTCGACCGGTCGCAAGGAGTTCGTGCCCGACGGCGTTCCCTTCGTCCAGGGCTCGATCACGAGCACGGTCGACCTGCAACGGGCCTTCGACGGCGCACCCATCGACGGCGTCGTGCACCTCGCAGGGTTCAAGTACGCCGGCGTGTCCGTGCAGAAGCCCCTCGAGTGCTACAGCATCAACGTCGAGGGCATGCGCCTGCTGCTCGATGCCTGCGCCCGCCACAACGTGATGAACTTCGTGTTCTCCTCCTCGGCCGCCGTGTTCGGCACACCGGACGTGGAACGCGTCGACGAGGACACGGCCAAGACGCCGGAATCGCCCTACGGCGAGAGCAAGCTCATAGGGGAGTGGCTGTGCCGCGACCTGGCCAGGCAGCGCGAGGTCATGGGCCAGAGCCCCTTCCGGTGGACGGCCCTCCGCTACTTCAACGTCGTGGGAAGTGCCGCGCGTGAGGTCTTCGACGTGTCGCCGCACAACCTCTTCCCGCTCGTGCTGGATGCGATCAGCAACGGCCGTACGCCCAAGATCTTCGGCACCGACTACCCGACCCCTGACGGCACCTGTGTGCGCGACTACATCCACGTGGGCGACGTCGCATCCGCGCACGTGGCGGCGGCCCGCAAGCTGGCGGACGGGGTTCCCATCGCCAACTACTACAACCTGGGCCGCGGCGAGGGCCTGAGCGTCAAGCAGATCATGGATGCCGTGGCCGACGTGACCGGTATCGCCTTCACGCCGGAGCTGGCTCCCCGTCGGGCCGGAGACCCGGCGCAGATCGTCACCTCCGCGGGCCGGGCGAACGCCGAACTGGGCTGGGTGGCCGTGCAGGACCTCGAATCCATGGTGGATTCCGCCTGGGCGGCCTGGCAGTACGCGGCTTCGGTAGGGGCCGCCCGCCTGGGCTGAGCCCGTCGCCTAGAATTGGGCGAATCGACCCGCCCATGTTTGGAGCGCCCGTGGCCCGTGTCATCGTTGATGTCAGCCTGAAGCCCGAGATCCTCGACCCCCAGGGCCGAGCCGTGCAGGGCGCACTGGGGCGCCTCGGCCTCTCGGGCGTGACGGCGGTGCGTCAGGGCAAGCAGTTCGTCATCGACGTCGACGGCGAGGTCGACCGGGCCAAGCTCGAGGAACTCGCGGGCAACCTGCTGAGCAACCCCGTCATCGAGAACTACGCGATTCGAATCGAGCAGGCATGACCACCCTCGCCGGCGCTCGCATCGGCGTGGTCACCTTCCCCGGCTCACTCGACGATCGCGACGCCGCCCGGGCCATCCGCGTCGCCGGCGGCGAGGCCGTCGCACTGTGGCACGGCGACGACGACCTGCAGGGCGTGGACGCGGTGGTGCTGCCCGGTGGCTTCTCGTACGGCGACTACCTCCGCTGCGGCGCCATCGCCCGCTTCGCGCCCGCCATGCAGACGATCATCGCCAAGGCCAAGGTCGGCCTGCCGGTGTTCGGCATCTGCAACGGCTTCCAAATCCTCGTGGAGTCGCACCTGCTGCCGGGCGCGCTCATCCGCAACGACCACCAGCACTTCATCTGCCGCGACCAGCGCCTGCGCATCGAGAACACGTCCTCCATGTGGACCCAGGGCTTCGAGTTCGGTGACGAGATCGTGGTGCCGCTGAAGAAC
>JAJXSV010000337.1 GCA_021784375.1 Actinomycetes bacterium
ACCTCTCGGCCGCTGGAGACCACCTCGCCATCGGCATTCGACACCAGTGCCACGCGCGGATCATGTGTGGAGACGGCGCGGGCCAGCTTGGCCAGCTCATCGCGTGCCGACTGCATGTGTGCGCTGTGGAAGGCGCCGGCCACGGACAGGGGGCGGATCTTGGCCCTGGCCGGAGGCTCGGCTTCGAAGGCGGCCAGTTGCTCAATGGTGCCAGCCGCGACAATCTGGCCGGCACCATTGTCATTGGCGGGTGTGAGCCCGTGCTTGGCGATACTCGCGAGCACCTCCTCGCGCTCACCCCCGAGCACGGCCACCATGCTGGTTGCCGAGGCAGCGGCAGCCTTGGCCATGGCGCGGGCACGTTCACGCACGAAGACCATCGCCTGCTCGGCACTCAGCACGCCGGTGGCCGCCGCAGCGGTCACCTCACCCACGCTGTGTCCGCCGCCGGCTCCCAGCACGCTGAATCCATCGGCGGGGTGCGGGAACAGCTCCAGGGCCGCCACCAGGCCGGTGGCCACGATCAGGGGCTGGGCGATGGCGGTGTCGCGGATGGTGTCAGCATCGGAGGCGGTGCCATGCATGCGCAGGTCGAGATCGGCCACGGTGGCCAGCCACTCGAGGCGGTCAGCGAAGTTGGGAAGCTCACACCAGGGGGCGAGCATGCCGGGAGTCTGGGCACCTTGACCGGGAGCGACGATGACGAGCACCCGCAAACTCTGACGGGTTACCGGGGGGTCGCCAAATCGAACGCGCCGGTAACCGTGATGAGCGGCAACGGCCGGTGCCTAGGAAAGGCGGAACAGGACGTAATCGCCCTGCCTGCCGGTGAGCTGCCAGGCGGGGGACGCAGCCAGGCTCTTGGCCAGGCCACTGTCGACGGGCACCAGCGCGCAGCGAGCGTAGGTGACGGCGTTGGCCAGCGGCAGCAAGCCATCGAGCCCGTGCACCGCCTTGCGCACGAGCGTCTCCCCGTACACCGACAGGCGCGTGTCCAGGGAGACCCGGACATCGGGCCGGGCAAGCGTCACGTAGCTGCCGATGATGTCCGTGTTGTACAGGGGGCAGCCGACAGGCACGGTGGCCACCAGTTCGCGCGGGAAGCTGGCGCCGTCGGGTTGTCCAGGATGACTGAGCTGCGGCACCGCAACCACCCAAAGCGCAAGCAGCGCTGCGATCGCTGGCGGTACGAAGACCACGTGGTGGCGTCGCATGAACTCGAACACGCGGCCGTAGGAGATGGCTGCGGCGATGACGGGAACGGCGAGCAGCACTGCCAGTGGCAGCAGGCGCACCACCAATAGCGAAGCGATGATGGTGGCAGCGAGCGCCGAGATGAAGGCCATGTCATTGCGGCGAACCGCGAGCACCAGCCCGGTGCAACCGATGAGCAGCGACACGAGGGAGGCAGGATCCGCGAAATTCAGCGGCTGCCATTCCGCCACGAAGGCACTGGAAGCCGGTGCCACGTAGCTGAAGTGCGTGTACAGCGCGGCGCCATAGGGATTGAAGAGCACCGCCAGCGCAGAGACGGGGACTGCCACCCAGGCCGCGAACTGCCGGAAATGATCATTCGACAGCACCAGGCCGACCACAGCGAAGATGAACACGATCGCGACACCCAGAACAGCGCTGCTGTGCAGATTGGCCCAAACCAGCATGAGCAGAAAGAGCCAGCCCATGACGAGTGCCGGTTCGTCCGTAACCTGCATGCGCTTGAGCAGCAGGATCAGCAGCGATGCGGTGAGGAAGTCCATCAATTGGGGGGCGGCCGAGATGCGCGGGAAGTACAGGGGCACGGCCAGGATGAGCAGGATGCCCGGAAGCCACGGCCGCGAACCGATGCGACGCGCCAGATAGACGAGCAGTGCCGCCAGAAGTGCTGCAAAGGCGGCGCACATGATGGCGATACCTGCCATCCCGCCGAGCGCGTTGGCGCCGGCCAGCAGCAGGTCGAAGATCCATGAGCTGAGCGTCCATTGATGGCCGAAGGCCGTCCAGGACAGGGCGTCGGATGTCGGCAGGGCATGTTGCGCCCAGATCAATTGCCCGGCACGCACGGCCCAGAAGGTGTCGGGCTCATTCAGGTTCCCGGCCCGCATGATGGCCACAGGCAGGAACATCCCCCAGGTGGGAAGCCACGGTCCGGCTACGGACCGTGGCTTCCCGGATTTCAGGTTCGTGGTTACTCGCCGCCTTCAGTGTTGCCCGCATCGGCTGCTGCAGCGTCCCACAACTTGTAGTGCTGCAGTGCCTCCGCCACGCGTGCGCGATCAAACTCGCCCCGCTTGGCCAACTGCGCCAGCGTCTGCACCGTGATCGACTGCGCATCCACAAGGAACTTGCGACGGAGGGCGCCGCGCGTATCCGACATGCCCCAGCCGTCGGTACCGAGGGAGATGAAGTCCTGCGCTACCCAGGGGCGGATCTGATCCTGGACTGCGCGCATGTAGTCCGACACCGCTACCACCGGACCGGGACGGCCCGAAAGCTGTTGCGTGACAAAGGGAACACGTGCTTCCTCGGCGGGATTCAGCAAGGCCTGGCGGTCGGCAGCGAGGCCATCACGACGCAACTCGTTCCACGAGGTGACCGACCACACGTCGGCCAGCACGCCCCACTCCTCGCGGAGCAGCTCCTGCGCGCGCAGCGCCCACGGCACGGCCACTCCGGAGGCAAGCAGCTGGGCACGCGGCCCTTCGCCCTCACCGGCGGGGGCCAGCAGGTACATGCCCTTGAGCAGGCCCTCGACGTCCAGGCCCTGGGGCTCGGCCGGCTGCTGGTAGGGCTCGTTGTAGACCGTGAGGTAGTAGTAGATGTTCTCGCTGTTCTCGCCGTACATGCGGCGCAGGCCGTCGCGAACGATGTGCCCGATCTCGTAGCCGTAGGCCGGGTCGTAGGCCACGATGGCGGGGTTGGTGGACGCCAGCAGATGCGAGTGCCCATCCTGGTGCTGCAGGCCCTCACCGTTGATGGTGGTACGGCCGGCAGTGCCGCCGACGACGAAACCGCGCGTCATCTGGTCCATGGCCAGCCAGAACTGGTCGCCCGTGCGCTGGAAGCCGAACATGGAGTAGAAGATGTAGATGGGGATCATGGGTTCGTCATGCGTGGAGTACGACGTTCCTGCGGCAACGAAGGAGGCGGTGGAGCCGGCTTCGTTGATGCCCTCGTGGAGGATCTGGCCGCTCGTGGCTTCCTTGTAGGAGAGCATGAGTTCGCGATCCACCGCGTTGTAGGTCTGGCCCCAGGGTGAGTAGATGCGCAGCGTCGAGAACAGCGAATCCATGCCGAAGGTGCGTGC
>JAJXSV010000338.1 GCA_021784375.1 Actinomycetes bacterium
CGCCTTGGTGATCTCATGGATGTTCTGCTTGAACATCGGCATGGTGGTGGTGAGGAACGCCGACATGCCCACGATGTTGGGCTGGTGTTCCTTGATGGCATTCACGAACTTCTCGGGGCTGGTCTGCACGCCGAGGTCGATCACGGTGAACCCGGCGCCCTCCAGCATGATGTTCACGAGGTTCTTCCCGATGTCGTGGACATCGCCCTTGACGGTGCCCATGACGAAGGTGCCGATGGACTCGGCGCCGGTGTCGGCGAGCAGCGGGCGCAGGATCTCGAGTGCGCCTGACATCGCCTTGCCTGCGATGAGCATCTCCGGCACGAAGTAGTCGCCGCGCTCGAAGCGGGCGCCGACCTCCTCCAGGGCCGGGATGAGCGCCTCGAAGAGGATGGCGCTGGGCGTCATCTCGTCGTCGAGTCCTTGACGTGTGAGTGCGAGCACCGCCGGGCCGTTGCCGGCAAGTGTCTCGTCGAACAGACCCTTGATGATGTCTTCGTGGCTCACGACTGACCATCCTTTCGGCGTCGTTGGTTTGGTTGGAATCTACGCGTCTCATCGATGAGCAGGAGACCGAGCGCAGGCAGGCGGGCCGCCGTGAGGCGCGTCGAGGGGCCGGTGACCGATACGGACGCGATGACCCGGCCGTCACTGTCGCGCACGGGCGCCGCCACGGCGGTGAGACCCTCCTCGAGCTCGTCCTTGATGACCGCGAATCCGCGACGGCGGACCAGCCCCAGGTCGGCGATGAGCTCGGCTCGGGTCGCCAGGGTGTGAGGGGTGCGACGCTCGAGGCGCCCGGGTGGGATGGGTGCCACGTCGAAGGCGAGCAGGATCTTGCCCAGCGCCGAGCAGTGCAGCGGAACCCGGGAGCCCACCCAGTTGCGGGTGCCGAGCAGGTAGGCGCCGTCCGCCTGGTCCAGGGATTCCACGGCCTCACCGATGGCCACCGCGAGATTGGCCGTCTCGCCGGTCACGCTGGCCAGGCGTTCGAGCAGTGGCCGGTACTGCCCTATGAGGTCGGTGTCGGCGGCGCGTGTACGGGCGAAGCGCACGAGCGTCTGGCCGGGGATGAACGCGCCCTCGCGATCGCGCCCCACAAGGCCTTGCCGCTCAAGGGCCGACAGCATGCGCGAGGTCGTGCTCTTGGCGAGGCCGTGGCTCAGGGCCAACTGGGTGAGCAGTGGGGGGCGCTCGGCCTCGAGCACCGAGACGAGCAGCGCGCTAGCGCGATCTATCGCCTGAGCACCCGTTGGTGCACCGGCTCGCGTCTCCGCCATATGGCCTCTGCAGAGTTTCATTATGTGGAACCCATGTTCCACAGGTCCACTGTATAGTCCGAAGGGTTCCAGCGTCAACGATCGCCCGTGTTCGGGTGGAGGAGTCAACGTGTTCCGCAACCAAATGCCCCGCTACGAGATCATGAGCGAAGAGGCGATGGCGACCCTCGACATCGGCTGGCGTCGGATCGTGTCGGAGGTCGGCGTGGAGTTCATGAGCCCCTGGGCCACGGAACTCCTGCGCGAGGCGGGGCAGGAAATCGATGGGGACAACGTCAAGTTCGACCCGGACTGGATCCTCGACCAGGTGGCGAAGGCGCCGCGCGAGTTCGACATGCGGGCCCGCAATCCCCGTCACAACGTGCATCTCGGCGGCGACGCCATGGTGTTCGCCGGTGTGTACGGTCCGCCCTTCGTGCGGCGCGGTCAGGTGCGTAGGGACGCGACCTTCGAGGACTACCGGAACTTCTGCAAGCTCGCCCAGTCCTACGACGCTCTCGACACCGTGGGAGGCGTGGTCTGTGAACCCAACGACCTGAGCCTCGACTCACGGCACCTCGACATGGCCTACGCAGCAGCGACCTTGACAGACAAGATGTTCATGGGGAACGTCGTGACGGCGGAGAACGCCAAGGACGTGATCCGGATGGCGGAGATCCTCCACGGCGGTCGCGCGAAGATCGAGGAGACGCCAGCGCTCATCTCGCTCATCAACTGCAATTCACCGTTGCGCTGGGACGACCGCATGCTCGATTCCCTGCGTGAGTACGCCCTCGCCGGCCAGCCCGTCATCTGCACGCCCTTCCTGCTCATGGGCGCGATGAGCCCGGTGACGATCCCGGCCTCACTGGCGCAGCAGATCGCTGAGGCACTCACCGGCATCGCACTCGTGCAGGTGATCCGTCCCGGTGCCCCCGTGGTGTTCGGCTCGTTCCTGTCCAACATCGACATGCAATCGGGTTCGCCGCAGTTCGGCACCCCGGAGAGCGGCATCGGGCTGCTGGCAACGGGGCAGATCGCCCGTCACTTCGGGCTGCCCTTCCGTGGCGGCGGCGGCCTGAACTCGGCCCACACCGCTGACTACCAGGCGGGCTTCCAGACCATGATGACGATGATGCCGACATTGCTCTCCGGCACGAACTTCGTGCTCCATGCCGCCGGTTGGCTCGAGGGCGGCCTGGTCTCCAGCTACGAGAAGTTCGTCCTGGACATCGAGGTGCTCGAGAGCCTGCTCCACGAGTTCACGCCGGTGACCTTCGACGAGTCCTCGCTCGCGTTCGGTGCGCACGTCGAGGTTGGCCACGGCGGCCACTTCCTGGGAGCGGAGCACACCATGGGCCTGTTCCGCACGGCCTTCTACCGCCCCTGGGTTTCCACGGCGGAGAGCTTCGATCGCTGGACCAAGGGCGGGGCCAAGCCGGCTGACGTCCGCGCGCTCGACATCGTCGACAAGAAGCTGGACGCCTACGTGCAGCCGGAACTCGACGCGCAGGTGCTCGCCGAGCTCGATGAGTTCGTGGCGATGCGGAAATCACAGCTCGACGGCTGAGCGACCCTGTTTCACAACGGGACGGTTTTGCACCACATGATGGAACGGGCTGGAATGCCCATGCGCGGCAGATTGCGCTGCAAATCAAGGACATTCGGCGTTCGGGGACCACTGATGCGGAATCGTTGCGTTACTTCGGCGCGAATTCCTGCACTTCGTCTTGACGTGATATATCCACCACCCAACGATGTGAGCCTGTCGACGTGATTCGCCGACTGCATCACGTTGGGACGACTTCGTGGGTTCTGGGCACGTGCACCTGTGCATCGACGGCCGTTGGGCTGCTGCAGGGGATGGGGTGGTCCGCGAGATCCGCAGTCCCTTCGACCAGCACCTGGTGACGGTTGCGGCCGAGGCGACGGCGTCCGACGTGGATGCCGCCATCGCGGCGGCCCGGCGGGCCTTCGACGAGGGACCCTTTCCGCGCTGGTCGATGGCCGAGCGGTGCGCGTTGGTCGAACGCGTCGCG
>JAJXSV010000339.1 GCA_021784375.1 Actinomycetes bacterium
GGACTGCCAGATCAGCGCGCCGATCACGACCACGGCGATGAGGCCCAACACCATCCAGGTACGCATCTCCGAAGGAACCCGTGAGCGCCGATCGAGCGCCCAGATGTTCACTGAATCGGCCCCTCCGGTGGCACCGGTGACGTCGAGTGGGAGGTCGTCAGCGGGCATGGCGACGAGCAGCGCGTCCGTGTCCAGCCCCAGTGCTCCACCGAGGGCCTTGACATGCCCGCGGGCGTACACGTCGCCACCGCACTTGCTGAAGTCATTGGCCTCGATGGCCTCGATGATGGCCGCGCGGATATGGGTTCGATAGACCAGTTCAGGGATGTACAAGCCCTGCGCGATGCGCGCACGCTTGATCTCTGTTCCGACGTCCACTGCATCCTCTGTGAAGCCCTGCGCTGCCCGAATTCGTCCACTTTAGCCCCGCAATTGACGCGACGAAAGCCTCAGAACCTGGGACAGCCGGTATTCACCGGGACTTCACATCTCAGCCGCGCACGCGCTCGAGCGCCTCGGCCAGCTCGTCGGGCTTCACCAGCACCTCACGTGCCTTCGATCCTTCCGAGGGACCCACGATGCCGCGGGACTCCATGAGGTCCATCAGGCGGCCGGCCTTGGCGAAGCCCACCCGCAGTTTGCGCTGCAGCATGGAGGTGGAGCCGAACTGCGTGCTGACCACCAGTTCGATGGCCTGCAGCAGCACGTCGAGATCGTCTCCGATGTCCTCTGCCGCTTCGGCCCTGGCCGCCTTGGTGGCGAGGACGTCCTCGCGGTACTTGGCCTCGGCCTGCGACTTGCAGTGTCCGACCACGTTGCGGATTTCGGCCTCACTCACGAAGGCGCCCTGGATGCGAATGGCCTTGCTGGCACCCATAGGCAGGAAGAGGCCATCGCCCTGACCCACCAGTTTCTCGGCGCCGGGCTGGTCGAGGATGACCCGCGAATCGGCCAGGCTGGAGGTGGCGAAGGAGAGGCGCGACGGCACATTGGCCTTGATCAGGCCGGTGACGACGTCGACCGACGGTCGTTGCGTGGCGAGCACCAGGTGGATGCCAGCCGCACGGGCCAACTGGGTGATGCGCACGATCGAATCCTCAACATCACGCGGTGCCACGATCATGAGGTCCGCGAGTTCGTCCACCACCACGACCAGATATGGGTAGGTGGTGAGGACGCGCTGCGAATCGGGCGGCAGTTTCACCTTGCCGGCAACGACCGCTTTGTTGAAGTCGTCGATATGGCGGAAGCCGAAGGCGGCGAGGTCGTCGTACCGCATGTCCATCTCCTTGACGACCCACTGCAGCACTTCGGCTGCCTTCTTGGGGCTCGTCACGATGGGGGTGATGAGATGCGGAACCCCCTCGTAGGCGTTGAGTTCCACGCGCTTGGGGTCGACCAGCACCAGGCGCACCTCCTGCGGAGTGGCGCGCATGAGGATCGAGGTGATGAAGGAGTTGATGCAGGAGGACTTGCCGGCGCCCGTCGCACCCGCCACCAGGATGTGGGGCATCTTGGCCAGGTTGGCCATCACGAAGCCGCCTTCGACATCCTTGCCCAGGGCGACGAGCAGCGGGTGCTGGTCGGAGGTGGCGACCTTGCTGCGCAGTACATCCCCCAGGCTGACGAGTTCCCGATCGGTGTTGGGGATCTCGATTCCGACAGCGGATTTGCCGGGAATGGGCGAGAGGATACGCACCTCTGCACTGGCCACGGCGTACGAGATGTTCCGCTGCAGCGCCGTGATGCGCTCCACCTTCACGCCCGGCCCCAGTTCCACTTCGTAACGAGTGACCGTGGGTCCGCGCTGGAAGCCGGTGACGGCGGCATCGACGTCGAACTCCTCGAAGACGATGCGCAGCGACTCGATGATGCGGTCATTGGCGGCGGTGTTCTTCTTGGGCGTAGCGCCGCTGGCCAAGGAGTCCACCGCAGGAAGCTTGTAGTTGAGGGCACCGGAGAGCTGCAACTGCTTGGGTTTCGCCGGCTTGGCCGGCGTCGCCGCAGCAGCAGCGGTGGGTCGCACCAGCTCCAGGATGGCCGTGTCCGCGTTGGGATCGATTTCGGGGCGGGGCAGGATCACCGTGGCGTGCTCGGCCAGATCGTGTTCGTAGTCGGTGTCGTCGTATTCGGCGAGGTCGTCCATCGGCTCCTCGTCGCTGTCCTCACCCCGCTCGACCACTGCAACCGGCTCGAAGGGGGTATCGGCGACGAAGCGCTGCGGTTCCTCGACGACGGCCGGCCGCGGTCGCTGCGGCAGGTGGCGGCGCAGGAAGGCCACCACCGCACCCAGCCGTTCCGGGATCTTGGCCACCGGCGTCTTGGTGACGATGAGGATCGCGAACACCAGCAGCAGCCCGGTGATCACGATCGTTACCGGTTTGCCGACCGCACCGAGGAGCGGCGTAGCGAGGGCCCAACCCAGGAAGCCACCGCTCTGCGTCCATCCCGGATCACCTGGTGAGGGGGCGCCGGAGGTGACGTGCCGCAGCACCAGCAGCATCCACACCAGCAGACTGCCGCCGATGGCGATACGACCGTTGTCGGGTCCGGCTTCGGGATGGCGCAGGATGCGCACGGCCATATAGAGAACGAGCAGTGGCGCCAGGATGTCGAAGGAGCCCGTGAGTTGGGTGATGAAATCGGCGACCATGGTGGAGAACCAGCCGCTGGTGCCGAACCAGATGGGCGCCGCGATGACCACCGATAACAGGACGAGCAGCAGGCCCAGACCGTCGCGTCGGTGCGCCGGATCCAGGGAGGCCGCATTGCGGCCCAGACCGCGTGCGAGCGAGCCCACGGAGAGGGCGATGCCGTCCCAGACGCGCCGGAGCACATGCGCGACGCCCGCGCCGATGCGGGCCGGCAAGGGGGAAGGCTGCTTGCGTTTGGCCATGATGTCGCAGGTTATCGAGCGGCGGCGGGCAAATCCCGTCGCCCCGCCGCGCAGGGACCCGCTTAGGCCTCGACGACCACGGGCACGATCATGGGCTTGCGGCGCAGGGTGTTCGACACCCATCGTCCCAGCGTGCGCCGCACCAACTGCTGCAACTCGTACTGGTCGGTGATCCCGGCCTTCACCGAGCCCTCGACCACTCGCCGCAGCTCACCGAGGATCTCGTCGAATACGGCGTCGTCCTCGCTGAAACCGCGGGCGTGGATCTGCGGACCTGCGACCACCACGCATTCCGTGAGGTCGACGGCCACGAAGCAGGAGATGAAGCCCTCCTCGCCGAGGATACGACGGTCCTTGAGCGAGGCCTCCGAGATGTCACCAACGGTGGAGCCAGATC
>JAJXSV010000030.1 GCA_021784375.1 Actinomycetes bacterium
CGCGAGGGTGATGCCGAACATGCCGTGTCCTGACGCCACATAGGCGTTGTCGTGCCTGCCCAGGCGGCCGATCATGGAGAGGGAGTCAGGGGTCATGGGCCGGAAGCCCGCCCAAGCCTCGGCAGCGGGCGCTGGGGCCGACCAATCGCGCAGGAATCCGACTGGACCACGTCGGATCGCGTCCGCGCGCACGGCGTTCACCGACGCGTCGTAGCCGGCGAACTCCATGGTGCCGGCCAGGCGCAGTGCAGAGCCGAGCGGCGTGGCCACGACCTTGCGTTCCGCGAACGAGATGTTCGACCGCAGCCGCACCGGAGAACTCCCGTACTCGATGCTGTAGCCCTTGCCCGGCTCGATGGCGAGATGCACACCGAAGGCACGAGCGACACCCGCTGACCAGACGCCTGCGGCAACGACCACCGCGTCGCAGGCCAGTCGACCCTCGGACGTGCGCACAGCGACGACGCGATTGCCATCGCGCACGATGCCCTCGAAGGCGCAGAGCTCCCTGAACTCCACACCCAGGCGGCGCGCCCGCGCCACCAGCCCCGGTGTCAACGTCTCGGACCGGACCTGGCGCTCATGCGGGAAGAGGATCCCGCCATGGACCTGGTCCGTGAGGGCAGGCTCCTGCACGCGCACGTCGTCACCGATGAGGGCCTGCGGTTCGAAGCCGGCATCGCGCACGATGTCGAGGTCGTGGAGGTGGTGCTCAAACTTCTCCTTGCCGAGGATGGCGACGAGGAGGCCGTCGTCGTACATCTCGAAGTCCACGCCGTCGCGTTTCCAGTCGTCGAACACCTGCATGGAATCGGCGAAGAGCCCGATGTTCGCCCGCAGGCCGGCACGGAAGTCATCGGCATTGCACTTCGCCGCCATCTGCAGCAGGAACCTCGCGAACGGCAGGGAGGGCCGGGGCTTGATGAACAACGGTGAATCGGCGCGCAGCATCCACTTCAGGCCCTGCAGGACCATGCCCGGAGCAGCCACGGGCCCCGAATCCGCAGGGCAGATCCAGCCGGCGTTGCCGAACGACGCGCCCTGTCCCGCACGACCGGCGTCGATGACGGTGACCTCATGATCCCGCTGGGCCAGGTGGTACGCGCTGGCGGCTCCGATGACACCGGCTCCGATGACTACGACTCGCATGAAAGCACCCTACTCTTGCCGATCCGGTCAGTAATATATTACTGTTCCCGCACGCGCACCAGTAGGAGAAGACATGACCGCAGACGATGCGATGACGCGCAAGCCGTGGCACGGCATCCTGACCGCCACCACCCTGCCGCTCCAAAGCGACCTCTCCATCGACTTCGACGCGCACGCGGCGCACGTCGCCTGGCTTGCCGCGAATGGCACGCAGGGCGTCGCCGTCAACGGCAGCCTCGGGGAGTACCAGACGCTCACCCCCGAGGAGCGGGCACGCGCGGTGACGGTGGCCGTCGAGTCGGCGCCTGCCGGCTTCACGGTCATGGCCGGGACGGGCGCCTACGGGACCGCCGAGTCAGTGCGCTGGGCCGAGCAGGCGGCTGCCGCCGGAGCGCAGTGCGTGATGTCCCTGCCACCCAACGCCTACCGGGGGGACGAGCGCGCGGTCATGCAGCACTACCGCGAGATCGCCGCGGTCGGTCTTCCGGTGGTCGCCTACAACAACCCCATCGACACCAAGATCGACCTGCTGCCGCCGCTGCTCGCCCGCCTCCATGGCGCCGGGTACATCGTCGCGGTCAAGGAGTTCACCGGTGACGTGCGCCGTGCCTACGAGCTCGCCGAGCTCGCCCCCGGCCTCGAACTCATGATCGGCTCCGACGATGTGCTGCTGGAACTCGGCATCGCCGGCGTCGTCGGCTGGGTGGCTGGCTACACCAACGCCTTCCCGGTGACCTGTGGCGAGTTGTACCGACTCGCCGTGGCACGGGACGTCGAGGCCGCACTGCCGCTGTACCGACTCATGCATCCGTTGCTGCGTTGGGATTCCAAGACCGAGTTCGTGCAGGCGATCAAGTACTCGATGGACATGACAGGGCGCTACGGTGGACCCTGTCGCGCACCGCGCCAACTGCTCACCGCCGAGCAGGAGGCCTCCGTGCGGAGCGCGACCTCGGCAGCGATGGCGAATGGAGCCCGTTGAAGCCATGACCGCTCACGCACAACGCTTCGTCGCCGTCGACTCCCACACGGAGGGCATGCCGACACGCGTGATCACCGAGGGCGTGGGCACCATCCCGGGTGATTCCATGTTCGACAAGCGTCGTCACTTCATGCAGCACATGGACGACATCCGGTTGTTGCTCATGAACGAGCCGCGTGGGCACCCCGCCATGAGCGGCGCCATCCTGCAGCCGCCGACGCGTCCGGATGCGGACTGGGGCATCGTCTACATCGAGGTGTCGGGCTGCCTTCCCATGTGCGGCCATGGAACCATCGGCGCTGCAACCGTGCTCGTGCACGAGCGACTGGTCGAGGTGCACGAGCCCATCACGACCATCCGCCTCGACACCCCCGCGGGCCTGGTCATCGCCACCGTCGAGGTCGAGGCGGGCCGCGCGAAGAGCGTCACGCTCACGAATGTGCCCTCGTTCGCCGTGGGCCTCGGGCGCACTGTGGAGGTCCCCGGCTTCGGGGAGATCGAGTACGACATGGCGTTCGGCGGGAACTTCTACGCCATCATCCCCACCGAGCGCTTCGGGCTCGAGCACTCGCGTGCCAACAAGCAGGCCATGCTCGCGGCTGCACTCAAGACCATGGACGCGATCAACGCCGTCGACGAACCGGTGCACCCCGCCAATCCGGAGATCCGCTCGGTGCACCACATCTACCTCGAGGCACCCGGCTCCACCGCCAGGCACTCACGCCACGCCATGGCCATCCATCCCGGCTGGTTCGACCGCTCCCCCTGCGGCACCGGCACGAGTGCGCGCATGGCGCAGTTGCATGCCCGGGGCCAACTGCCGCTGCACACCGACTTCATCAACGAATCGTTCATCGGCACCCACTTCATCGGGCGCCTCATCGAGGAGACGACGGTCGGCGACCTGCCGGCGGTCATCCCCACCATCAAGGGCAGGGCCTGGGTCACCGGGCATGCCGAGTACGTGTACGACCCCTCTGACCCCTTCCCCACCGGCTTCGAACTGTAGGCAGTGATGAGCACCATCGAATCGCGATCACCCCAGAACCCCAACGACCTCGTCATCGCCGTCGAGCGCATGAGCGCGGAGGACGTCGCACAGGCGTTCGAGCAGGCGCGGACAGCCCAGACCAAGTGGTGGGCCATGGGTGCCGCCAACCGCGCCTCCGCGCTCAATGCGGCGGCGAGCGCCTTGGAGGCCCGTGCCGAGGAAGCCACCTCGCTCGTGGTGCGTGAGGTCGGCAAGCCCTGGAGCGAGGCCAAGGGCGAGGTGGCCCGAGGCGTCGCACTGCTGCGCTACTACGCCCAGGCCTCGTTCATGCCCAAGGGCGACGTGCTGCCCCCGTCGGCGGGCGTCATGCTCTGGTCGGAGCGTCGACCGCACGGAGTGGTCGGCCTGATCACGCCCTGGAACTTCCCCATCGCCATCCCGCTCTGGAAGGCAGCGCCGGCACTGTGCGCGGGCAACGCCGTCGTCATGAAGCCCTCGCAGGACGCCATCGCGTGCGCACTGTTCCTGCAGGACGTGATCTCGCCCCACCTGCCAGAGGGCCTGCTCACCGTGGCAGTCGGTGGTGGCGCGGACGTGGGCAATGCCATCATCTCCCACGCCGACTGCATCTCCTTCACCGGCTCCACCATCGTCGGACGCCAGATCGTCATGACAGCGGCCGCTCGGAACATCCCGGTGCAGGCGGAGATGGGTGGGCTCAACGCCGCCATCGTCCTCGCGGACGCCGACTACGAGAAGACCGCCTCCATCATCGCCGGAGCCGCCATGTCCTTCGCGGGTCAGAAGTGCACGGCAACCTCGCGGGTCATCGTGGTCGGGGATGGGGACTTCGAGGCGCCCTTCGTGCAGGCCGTGGAAGCCCTCATGGCGGGCGATCCGGCCGACCCGGCGACCATCGTGGGACCGCTCATCAATCCGGCCTCCCTACGCGACTTCGAGGGCGCACTGGACAGTGCGCGAGCCGCCGGAGCCCGTTTCCTCACCGGTGACGCCCCGGCCCAGGGCCTGTTCGTGCGGCCGGTCGTGTTGGCCGGCCTGCCGGTCGACCATCCGCTGTCGTGCAACGAGGTCTTCGGGCCCATCGTGACGATGCACCGGGCAGCCACCCCCCAGGAGGCCATCGAGATGGCGAACTCCGTGGAGTACGGCCTGGTGACCGGCATCCACGGCAGGGACGTCAACCAGCTCACCTCGCTTGCCGCCCAGGCACACACGGGCGTGGTGAAGCTCAACGCCCCCACCTCGGGCGTCGACTACTACGCGCCCTTCGGCGGGGACAAGATGTCCAGCTACGGCATGCGGGAGCAAGGCCTGGCAGCGCTGGACTTCTACTCGCACACGACGACAGTGACCCTCGCACAGCACTGATGCGAACCGATGGCAACGCCCCTTGATCGTTTCAGTGGTGGTGACGGTGGTCGGTAGGGTCAGGGGGTGACGCGAAACCCCTACCAAGCGGCGTCACGTGCGCTTCGCTGGATCTTCTTCGCCATGGGCATGCCCGTGGGCGCTGTCGTACCCCGGCTGGCGGAGATCAAGTTGCATGTGGGTGCGGACAACGCGGCCTACGGCTCGGCCATCGCCATCGGAGGAGCGGGGGCCTTCATCGGCACCTACCTTGGGAGTCGACTGGCCCACACCTTCGGCAGCAAGCCGGTGACGCGCTTCGGCATCATCTTCATCACCTGCACGAGCGTCTCGAACGCGCTGGTGCCGTCAGTGGGGTGGCTGGCCGTCGTCGGTTTCGCGGGCGGCATCACCTACTCCTGCACGAACCTGGCGACCAACAGCCAGGCCGTGCTCGTGGAACAGGGCCTGGGCCGCTCCTTCGTGCCGCAGGCACACGCCTTCTGGAGCATGGGCACCATGTCGGCCGCACTCGTGTCGAGCCTGGCCGCGCCCTATGTGACGCCGCTGGAAGCACTCCTCTGCAGCGGCGCCATCAGTACCACCATGCAGTTGATCGGCGGCCACAACCTCCTGAGTTCGCAGTTCGAGGACCGCCCCCATGACGATCCCACGCAACTGCCTCGGGACGAACGCATCCCGCGCGGGGCGTTGCGGCTCCTACTGCTCATCGGCCTGGCCCAGGTGCTGGGCTTCCTCGCGGAGGTCTCTGCCGGTGACTGGAGTTCGGTGCTGCTGCACCAGGACTTCCATGTCGCCGTGGGACCGAACGGCTACGCCTTCACGGCGTTCATGCTGATGCAATTGCTGTCGCGCCTGAGTGCCTCGCGAGTCATCGATCGCCTGGGTCTGCCCAGCACCATCCGCGTCTACGGCATCGTGGGAACCATCGGCTACCTGGTCTTCCTGCTGGCCGCGTCCCATACCCACAGCTCCTCGACGACCGCCGCGCTCGCGTTCAGCTGCGTCGCCTACGCCTTCCTCGGCCTGGCAGTGGGGCCCATGCCCTCCGCCTTCACCACGGCCGCCGGCCGCATCCCCGGATTGCCCAGCGCCCGCGCCCTCATGATCACCGGCTTCATGACCTCATCGTTCGGCCTCATCGGACGTGTGACGCTCGCCAACGTGGCGCAGGTGATCCCACTCACGGCGGCACTGTTGGGTATGGCCGGTCTCATCGCCATCGCCGTGTCCATGGCCTTCGTGCTGCACCCCGACCACGCCGACAAGCACGCCATCGTCCGCTAGGAGCCCCCCATGATCCTCGAAGCCGCCTTCATGACCATCCTCGACGGCAGGGCCGACGAGTTCCTCGATGCGCTGGAGCGGGCGAAGCTCGTCATCGCACGCGCCCACGGCTTCCGCGGCATTGAGGTCCGTCGCGGCATCGAACGGCCGAACACCTTCCTGCTCTGCATCTCCTGGGACACCCTGGAGGACCACACCGAGGGCTTCCGCGGTGGACCCCTCTTCCCCGAGTGGCGTGGGCACATCGGACCCTTCTTCGCCGAGCCGCCTGTGGTCGAGCACTGGACTGCGGACTGAACCTGCCCGGTACTTCCCGGCCTGCGCTGGGCCCGATCAGGGGCAGGCACGGACGAAGGTCCCAACGGCATGGGTATGGTTCGGCCATGGCTGAGTTCCAGATCACGCAATGGCACGACTTCCCCTCGATCGTCGTCGCGCGCGACGGCGATGTCGTGGCCAAGGTGCAACTCGCGGCTCGCTTCCAGGAAGCGATCGATGAAGCGGCCATGCGTCTGGGCGAGAGTGATGCCGACGCCTACCTGTCCGGCTGGAACAAGACCCCGTGGACGACACGTGAGGGCACCCCACACGAGGTGTGCGAGGCAGTCGCCCACGAACTCGAGGCCCGCCTCGACGAAGCCGCGCTCAACGCCATGCTCGACGAACTGAAGGGAACCGACTCGTGAGTGACCTCTACGCTGCGCTGGAATCCGGAGTGCTCGTGTCCGACGGCGCCATGGGCACCATGCTGCAGGACCGCGGACTCACCGACGGCGGCGCACCCGAACTCTGGAACGTCGAGCACGCGGACATCGTCGAGGGGATCCTCGAGGAGTACGCGGCAGCCGGCGCCCAGCTCATCACCACGAACACCTTCGGTGGCACCCAGCCGCGGCTTCGCCTGCACGATCTGGAGCAGCGCGTGCACGAACTGAACAAGGCAGGCGCGGAGGTCGCCCGTCGGGTCGCGGATCGCCACCCGGGCACCTTCGTCATGGGCGATGTCGGCCCCTCCGGCGAGCTCATGGAACCCATGGGCGAACTCACCATCGAAGGCGCCAAGGAGATCTTCGCCGAACAGATCCGGGGCCTCATCGATGGCGGCGTCGACGCCATCCTCATCGAGACCATGAGCGACCTCTCGGAGGTCGAGGCAGCCGTGACGGCTGCGCATTCGGTGGACCCGGCAGTCCCGGTCATCGCCACCCTGAGCTTCGACACCAACCTGCGCACCATGATGGGCGTGAAGCCCGGTGTGGCGGTGAAGACGCTCACGGCCCTCGGTGTGCGCGTCATCGGCGCCAACTGCGGCCGGGGGACCGATGAGATGCTGATCATCGCCAAGGAGCTGGCAGACGCCCGCAGCGAGGGGACCTACCTCATCACACAGTCGAACGCGGGACTGCCCAAGCTCATCGACGGTGAGTTCCAGTACACGGGCACGCCCGAGGAGATGGGTGCGTTCGCGCAGCAGATGCGCGACCTCGGCATCAACATCGTGGGCTCCTGCTGCGGCTCCACCCCGGCCCACACCAAGGCCATCCGCGCCGCCCTGAGCTGAGGTCCGCGCCGCAACGCTGTTCCCGGGCCGGCAATGTAACGATTCAAGGCACAGGTATGCTCCCCGCGAGGAGATATCTGCATGCTCATTTCCATCCTGCGCACCTTCCTGCGTCCCTACCGACTGCGCACCGCTGTCATCACCGTGCTCGTCCTCAGCCAGGTGATCATCAGCCTGTACCTGCCGAGCATGAACGCGGACATCATCAACAACGGCGTGGCGGTTGGAGACACCGGCTACATCTGGCACGTCGGCCTGCAGATGTTCGGACTCACCGTGTTCTCCGTGGCGGTCTCGCTGGTGGCCGCGTACCTCACGGCGTTCGTGTCGATGTCGTTCGCGCGCGACCTGCGGAGCGCGGTGTTCCGCAAGGTCCTCGGGTTCAATGCGCAGGACGTCGATCGCTTCGGCACGCCGTCGCTCATCACGCGCAACACGAATGACATCCAGCAGGTCCAGGTGC
The DNA here is from genome assembly GCA_021784375.1 of Actinomycetes bacterium. The sequence continues at coordinate 7,823 of JAJXSV010000030.1, forward strand.
TCGTCACCATGGGCCTCTCCATGCTGTTGATGGCGCCGCTGTCGATGATCGGCGGCGTGGTGATGGCGCTGCGCCACAACGTGCGCATGTCCATCCTCATCGTCATCGCGGTCCCGGCGATGGCTGCCGTCATCGGCACCATGATGGCGCTCGCGATCCCGCAGTTCCGGCTCATCCAGAAGCGCATCGACCGCATCAACGGCATCCTGCGCGAGCAGATCACCGGCATGCGCGTCATCCGCGCCTTCGTGCGGGACGACTTCGAGCAGGCGCGCTTCGCGGTCGCCAACGGCCAGTTGCGCGACACCTCGCTGCGCATCAACCGCATCTTCGCCATGGCCATGCCGGCGTTGATGCTCATCATGAACTTCTCCACCATCGGGGTCGTCTGGTTCGGCGCCCATCTGGTGTCGACCGGAGACATGCAGATCGGCGACATCTCCGCATTCCTCAGCTACATCATGCAGATCCTCATCTCCGTCATGATGTCGACGATGGCCGCCATGCTGGTCCCCCGCGCCGCGGCCAGCGCGGAGCGCATCAAGGAGGTGCTCGGGGTCGAGCCCACCATCCTCGATCCCGACACCGCCAAGCCGCAGTCGGAGCCGGGCTCGGTGGAGTTCCGGGGCGTGACCTTCCGCTACCCGGGGGCCGAGGAGCCGGTGCTGCGCGGTCTGGACTTCCGGGTCGAGCCCGGGCAGTTCACCGCCATCGTCGGTGGAACCGGTTCCGGCAAGAGCACCCTCATCAACCTGCTCGCACGCTTCCATGACGCGAGTGAGGGGAGCGTGCTCGTGGGCGGTGTCGACGTCCGCGACCAGAACCGGCATGAGCTCTACCGGTGCCTCGGCATCGTGCCGCAGCGCGCCTACCTGTTCGGCGGCACGGTGCGTGACAACGTGCGCTTCGGAGCCCAGCAGATCAGCGACGAGGAGGTCTGGCGGGCGCTCCGGATCGCGCAGGCCGAGGAGTTCGTGCGCGAACTCGAGGGGGGCCTCGACTACGAGATCGCACAGGGCGGGCAGAACCTCTCAGGCGGGCAGAAGCAACGCATGGCGATCGCCCGAGCCGTCGCCCTGAAGCCGGAGATCTACATCCTCGACGACTCCTTCAGCGCCCTCGACGCCGCCACCGACGCCCGTCTGCGCCTCTCGCTGCAACGGGAGATGGTGGGCAGCACGGTGATCGTGGTGGCCCAGCGCATCAGCACGGTGCTGCACGCGGACCGCATCATCGTGCTCGAGGAGGGCCTCATCGCCGGGGTCGGCACGCATGACGAGTTGCTCGAGCGCTGCGGCGCCTACCGGGAGATCGTGGGCTCGCAGATGGGGGTCAACGCATGAGCACGCAGCGCAGCGAGGCACCCATGATGCGCGGCCCGGGCCCCATGCGTGGACCGGGCCCCGGCGGGCATGGACCGATGGGCGGCATGATGCGCGGCGGTGGTGGTTCCGCCACCAACGCCAAACTGGCCGCGAAGCGACTCCTGCAGCGCCTCGACACCCAACGGCGCATCCTCTACGTGGTCCTCACCCTGACGACCTTGGCGACGGCCGCCGGATTGCTCGGTCCCAAGCTGCTCGGTGACGCGACCACCCGCGTCTTCGCCGACCTCATGGGTATGAAGCTGCACGCGCGGGGCGTGCCCCTCGGAACATCGACCGCGACCATTGCGGCCGAGCTGCGCAAGGCCGGCCAGGATCGCTTCGCCTCGATGATCCAGGGCATGCACGTCGTGCCCAAGACCGCCGTGGACTTCGGTGCGGTGGGGTCACTCGTCATGCTGGTGGTGGCGCTCTACATCATCGGCTCCCTGCTGCTCTGGATCCAGGGCTACCTCATGGCCGGCGTCGCCCAGCGCGCGGTGTTCGAACTGCGTCGGGACGTCGAGACCAAGTTGTCCCGGGTGCCGCTGAAGTACGTCGACGGCCAGTCACGTGGTGACCTCCTGAGCCGCGTCACCAATGACATCGACAACATCGGCAACACCCTGCAGCAGGGCCTGAGCCAACTGCTCTCGTCACTGCTGCAGGTGATCGGCACGCTCATCGTCATGTTCTTCCTGTCATGGCAGTTGGCCCTGGTGTCGCTGCTCATCGTGCCGCTGTCCATCTTCATGACGACGCGTATCGCCAAGCGCTCGCAGGTCCACTTCGCGACCCAATGGCGTGAGATGGGCAAGGTGAATGGGCACGTCGAGGAGATGCACACCGGTCACTCGGTGGTGCTCGCCTACAACCGACGCGAACGAGCCATCGCCGACTTCGACGAGTTCAACGATGCCCTCTACGAGGCCAGCTTCCGCGCCCAGTTCCTGAGCAGCATCATCATGCCGATGATGAACGTGCTCTCGAACCTGAACTACGTGGTGATCGCCGTGCTCGGTGGCATCCGTGTCGCGTCCGGTCAGCTCGCCCTGGGCCAGGTGCAGGCGTTCATCCAGTACTCGCGCCAATTCACCATGCCGCTCGGCCAGATCGCGGCACAGGCGAATCAGCTGCAGTCGGGCCTGGCCTCGGCGGAGCGTGTGTTCGAAGTGCTGGACGCGCTCGAGGACGCCGCGGAGCCGCGCGGTTCCAAGCAGGTCATCAGCAATCCGCGCGGCGAGGTCACGCTGGAGCATGTGGACTTCCGCTACGTGCCGGAGACCCCGCTCATCGAGGACGTCAACGTGCACGTCATGCCCGGCCAGACTGTGGCCATCGTCGGCCCCACCGGTGCCGGCAAGACGACGATCGTGAACCTCCTCATGCGCTTCTACGAGATCGACGCCGGTCGCATCACGCTCGACGGCGTGGACACGCGCGACATCGCACGCGAGGACCTGCGCTCCGAGTTCGGCATGGTGCTGCAGGACACCTGGCTGTTCCACGGCACCATCCGCGAGAACATCGCCTACGGACGTGAGCAGGCCAGCGAGACCGAGATCGTGGCCGCCGCCAAGGAGGCGCACGCGGACCACTTCATCCGCACACTGCCGAACGGGTACGACACCATCCTCGACGACGATGCCACGAACATCTCAGTCGGAGAGCGCCAGTTGCTCACCATCGCCCGCGCCTTCCTCTCGGATCCGTCGGTGCTCATCCTCGATGAGGCCACCTCCAACGTCGACACCCGCACCGAGGTCCTCATCCAGGAGGCCATGAACCGACTACGCCACGGCCGAACCGGATTCGTGATCGCACACCGGCTCTCGACCATCCGCAACGCCGACACCATCCTCGTCATGGACCATGGGCGGATCATCGAGCAGGGTTCGCACGAAAAGCTGATGCAGTCCGGAGGCTTCTACAAGCATCTCTACGAGAGCCAGTTCGCCGAGTAGTCCCGCGCCGACCGTCGCACCGCACCACCATCTCCCCGGTGCGACGCCCCACAACCACGCCCGGGCGCTGCAGCGTCGCACCGCACCACCATCTCCCCGGTGCGACGCCCCACAACCACGCCCGGGCGCTGCAGCGTCGCACCGGGCTCGGGGAATCCGCCCGTCGGCCACGGGGGAACAATTCGCCGGGGGGTGGGCGTTGCAGCCTCATGGTGTTGTCGCCGCAAGCCCGCTGCCCCGCTCGCTCCACGGGGGCGGGCCGGGCCCTTTGGCTATTGCGAACTGTTTGCAATAGCGTCGCCCCATGATCCGGCAGCACCTGCGCTTCTCGCGAGACGAGATCCCCACGCTTGCCGGCATCGTGGCCACCGTGGCCATGCTCCACATCGTCGGCTGGGGCCTGTTCATCTACTTCAACGGCCAGCCCCGGTACCACTCACTCGTCGACGGCAAGGGCGGTCTGGTCTACGCCGGTGCGGGCGCGCTCGCCTACTCCTTCGGCCTGCGCCATGCCTTCGACGCCGACCACATCTCCGCAGTCGACGACAGCACCCGACTCATGCTCGCCATGCGCAAGAAGCCGTTGGCAGTCGGCCTCTTCTTCTCCCTCGGGCACTCCACGATCGTGCTCGCCATGTCGGTCTTCGTGGCCTTCGCGGCCCGTCAGGCCGTCAAGTTCCAGCACAGCTACGCGCAGACCGGCGGCGTCATCGGTGCCTCCGTCTCGGCGTTCTTCCTGTACCTCGTCGGCATCCTCAACCTGTTCATCCTGGTGGGCATCTGGAGGGTGTGGCGACAGGCGAAGTCCGGGCAGTTCTCCCATGAGCACCTCACGCAACTGCTGAACGAGCGAGGCCTGCTCAAGCGCGTGTTCCGCGGCCTCTTCAAGAACGGCTTCAACCGCTCCTGGCAGCTCTACCCGGTGGGCGTGCTGTTCGGCCTGGGCTTCGACACCGCGACCGAGGTGGCGCTCCTCGGCATCTCGGCCACGGCTGCGGTCGGCACCGTCGGTGGCAGCCTGCCCCCGCTCGCCATCATCGCCCTGCCCCTGATCTTCGCCGCCGGCATGTCCCTCATGGACTCACTGGACGGCATCTTCATGACCAAGGCCTACTCCTGGGCCTTCACCTCTCCGCTGCGCAAGATCTACTACAACCTCACCACCACCGGGCTCTCCATCTTCGTGGCCCTGGTCATCGGCACCATCGAGCTGGTGCAGGTCATCTCCGAACGGACCGACATCACCAACGTGCCGCTCCTCGGCGCGATCGCCCAGGTGAACCTGAACTCCGTCGGCTATTGGATCGTCGGTTCCTTCATCGGCGCATGGATCCTGTCCATCCTCATCTGGCGCACCGGTCGCTACGAGGAGCGCTACTCCTCGGGCATCGCCGAGACCTCGCACGCACACCCGCAGTTCACGCTGCAGTAGCCGGACAGCCGGCCCTCACGCCGCCAGGTTGCGCATCACCCGGAGGAGCACGGACATGGAGGCGAGCGTCGGCTCGTCGAGCGCGCCGATCTCCGCGAGCGTCGCCTTCGCGCGTGCCACCGCGCCCCGGTTCGACGACTCCCAGGCATCCACGCGCTGCGGTGCGGGCAGGCCCACATCACTGGACGCCGCGATGCGTCCGACGATGGAAGCCGTTGCCGCGTAGAGGTCGCTCCGCAATGCCAGGCGCGCCAGGGTGTCCCAACGGCTGTCCCGCCGCAATCGCGTGATGCGCGTGAGCGCCGGGTCCACCTCGTAGCGCTGGGAGAACTCGTAGTACAAGGGGAGGATCGTCTCCGGCGACTCGCCACAGGTGTCCGCGATGTCGAACACGTCGAGGAGCGCGAAGGAGTCGAGGAGCGCCACCACCGTGCCGGCGATGTCCGCCGGTACTCCCGCGCGGACGTGCTCGTCCCGCAGCAACTCCAGGTTGGCGCGCTCCACGCCGAGGATGTAATCGGGCACCGACGGCGACCACCGCTCCACCAGCGGCTGCAGACGGCCGATGAGACGGGTCACATCGAGGCCCGCACCGTGGCGCTGCAGCAGCCAGCGGGTCGCGCGGTCGAGCAGACGCCGCATCTCGAGTTGCATGCGGTCCTGCTCGACAGTCGGGACGCGGTTGTCCAACGCGTTCACCTGATCCCAGACCGCCTGCAGTCCGAACACCTCGATGGCGACGGTGGCTGCCTTCACGACCTCGACCGCAGAGGAGTTCGTCTCCTCCATGGCGCGGAACACGAAGTTGATGCCACCGATGCTGAGGACGGTGTTCGAGGTGACGGTGTTGATGATCTGCGCCCGTAGGGGGTGGCGGTCAAGCAGGTCCGGGTATCGCTCGACGAGCGTGTGCGGGAAGTAGCGGCGCAGCATGACGGCGAACCACGGATCGTCGGCCAACCCGCCCTCCGCCAGTGCATGCACCAAGGAGATCTTCGAGTAGGCGAGGAGCACGCAGAACTCCGGCGAGAGCAGGCCCTGCTGGAGGGCCGCCCGGGCACCGAGTTCAGCGTCAGCGGGCAGGTACTCGAGTGCGCGGTCGAGCAGCCCCGACCGCTCGAGTTCGGCGATCATCCGTCGATCCACACTCACCATGCGCGCGGCCTCGGTGCGCGCGAGGCCGAGCATGACGTTCTGCCCGTAGTTGTCCGCGATCACATGCGCTGCGACCTCGTCGGTCATGGAGGCGAGCAGGGCGACGCGCTCGTCCATGGTCAACTGACTCGACGCGAGCAGTGGCTGCAGGAGGATCTTGATGTTGACCTCGTGGTCCGAGGTGTCGACGCCCGCGGAGTTGTCGATGGCGTCCGTGTTGATGCGCACTCCGGCCCGTGCGGCTTCGATGCGGCCCAGCTGCGTGCAGCCCAGGTTGCCGCCCTCGCCGACGACCCGGCAGCGCAGTTCGTCACCGTTCACGCGGATGTAGTCGTTGGCCTTGTCCCCGACGTCCGCGTGGGACTGGGAACGGGCCTTCACGTAGGTGCCGATGCCACCGTTCCAGAGCAGATCGACGGGTGCCCGCAGGATGGCCGCGATGAGTTCCGCCGGCGAGAGCGCGGCACGATCGTCGCTGATCCCGAGTGCGGCCCGGGCCTCTGCGGTGACTTCGATCGACTTGAGCGAGCGTGAGTACACGCCGCCGCCCTGTGAGATGCGCGCGACGTCGTAATCGGCCCAACTGGAACGCGGCAGGGCGAACAGGCGCCGCCGCTCCTCCAGGCTCGCTGCGGCGTCCGGATTGGGGTCGATGAAGATGTCGCGATGGTCGAACGCCGCAACCAGGCGCATATGGGGGGACAGCAGCATGCCGTTGCCGAACACGTCCCCACTCATGTCGCCGATGCCGACTGCGGTGAACGCCTGCGCCTGGGTGTCGATGCCGAGTTCACGGAAGTGCCGCTTCACGGCCTCCCACGCGCCACGCGCCGTGATGCCCATCGCCTTGTGGTCGTAGCCGATGGAGCCTCCGGAGGCGAAGGCGTCGTCGAGCCAGAAGCCGTACTCATGCGCAACTGCATTGGCCAGG
>JAJXSV010000340.1 GCA_021784375.1 Actinomycetes bacterium
GGTGCTGTTCTGTGACATCGACCGCTTCAAGACCATCAACGATGGTTTCGGACACGCGGCGGGCGACGAGGTGCTGCGCAGCATGGCACGCCGCATCTCCGAGGCCGTGCGGGCGAGTGATGTGGTGGCGCGAACCGGCGGGGATGAACTGCTGGTCATGCTGTTCGACATCCACAACCTGGAGGAGGCAGTGGAGATCGCCGAGAAGATCCGTGTGGCAGCAGCGCAACCGATCACCTTCGAGGGAGCGGTGCTGCAGGCATCCTTGAGCATTGGCGTTGCCATGACCATGGTCGGCGAAAGCACGGATGCGCTGATTGCCCGCGCCGACCGGGCCATGTATGTCGCCAAGGCGCGGGGCCGCGATCAGGTGGTTGCCGTCGGCGCGGAACCCACGCAGCCAAGCCAGCACCCGAGTGCAGTCGGCAGCGCCGACTGAGTCGTGCCGATCGTGCACCGGCGAGTTCCGACCGGGTGATCAGCGCTTCCAGCGACGCGGTCGGCGCTTCACTGCGTTGGGCAGTTTCAACACCAGTTCTTCGGTCGGCGGTCCCGGATCCGGCACCTCGTGCAAGGCCGGTGCGGATTGGTCGAGGGAATCGGCCATTCGTCCCAGCGTGGTCGCGATGTATATGCCGTGCCCGAACTGCTCGCTGTCTACGTTGGCTCGTTCCTCGAGGAGTTGTTCCGCAAGTTCCACGCCGGCCTGCCGCACGTCCTCGGTGATTGCAGGATCCAGCGGCAGCTCGTCCTCGTCCCGCAACTCGACGACGCTGGCGCTCAACGCATAGCTGGCAGTGGAGAGGGCCTCGCTGATCTGCTGGCTAACGCTCATGGGCAGCTTGCCCTCCACTGCGGAGTCGTAGAGCGTGCGTGCGATGTTGCGCACCTGCTCCACGGCGTGATCGAGGGCAACGGCGCGCATGTAGAGATCGTCGGCCTCGGCCCGTTCTGCCAGCGGGAACCAGCGCGAATAGGCGCGCGCCTCCAGGGCCTGGGCGCGCACGCGGGGAACTCGAGCCACCAAGACACGGCCACGCGCCAACCACTGTGCCGCCTGATGGCGATCGAAGCCCTCGGCCACACCGTGTGCCATGACCCCGAGCAATTCCGCGGACCAGGTGGCCAGCTTGGCGATCTCGTCGACGGTGCGCCCCGCCGGAGACTTGGGATGCGAGAAGTAGGACAGCGAGATGCCGATGAGGGTGCCGATGACAATCGAGCCCAGCCGATGCCAGGCCGTGCTCTCAGGCAGGCCCGGCCCGATGACGATGAGCGCAGTGATGGCGACGTTGATGGCGGCAGCCGCGCCCAACCGCAGCGCGCGAGCCCCGACGGAGGCCAGACCCACCGTGAGTACCACGGTGATGAAGCCCAGACCGAACAACTGCTCGCTGAGCAGGCCGATGCCGGCACCCAATGAAGTGCCGAGAATCTGCGAGAAGCCCTCCCGCACTGACTTGTGCACTGACACCTGGACGGTGAGCGTGGCGGCGATGGCGGCCACCACGCCGTTGCGGGGGAGGAAGATATCGCCGACCTGCCAGGCCAGCGCTGCGGCGACCGAGGTGACCGTGACCTGCCGAACCCACTGCCAGCGGTCGGCGAAGAGCCGCACCAGCCGGGTGTCCGTCAGGCGCTCGAGGTAGGCAGGGGTTCGCATGGCAAAGACTCCGACCCAAGCCTTGCACATGGCGGGCGCGGGCGCGCGGGGCCCCGCCGACCTGCTGTCCTCCTGACTGCCAGGTAGGTGCACAGGCTGGGGCCCGTGCTCGGAAATCGCTAATGACAACCGTGTTGTTCGTCGTCTAGTCTCGGACCCAAGCGGCAGAGGGAGATCAGGAATGGAAGCGGCGCACAAGCTTGACGCACCTGTCCGGCACGGCCTCTCCGAGCGAGACGCACGCGTCCTGGAGTTCGAGCACACGTGGTGGCAGTACCCCGGTGCCAAGGAAGAAGCCATTCGTGAGCTCTTCGACATGAGTGCCACCCGCTACTACCAGGTGCTCAACGCCATCATCGACATGCCCGAGGCGCTGGAAGCCTCGCCCATGCTGGTGAAGCGCCTCCGTCGCATGCGCGATGCCCGTCAGCAGGCGCGCTCCGCCAAGCGCGTCGGGATGTCCATCTAAACCAACCGCCTCTGCGGGTGTACCTCTGGGCGCCCCTTTCGTCACCATTTCACGAGGGACTCCCTCCCGTGCTAGGTGTCGGGGCACTTACGGCGCTACGCTGTGCTCGGTCCAAATCGCTTTTCCTGCTTCCGTGGGCACTGCACGACGAACGACCCAGTGCCGCCGTGGGCGGCGCTGTCCCATGAAGTAAGGAAATATGCATGTCTACACCGGTTACTGGAACGGTGAAGTGGTTCAACTCTGAAAAGGGCTACGGCTTCCTTTCGGTTGATGGCACGGATCGCGACGTCTTCGTTCACCACACCGCCATCGTCATGGACGGCTTCCGTGTGCTCGAGCAGGATCAGCGCGTCGAGTTCGACATCGTCGACGGTCCCAAGGGTCCGCAGGCGGGCAACGTCAAGCTCGCCAGCTGACGTAGCAACCAACCTCGAAGGGCGGTCTCCTCACGGAGGCCGCCCTTCGTCATGTCCAGGGGCCGCCGCCCATCCCGCTTCACCTCCAGAACTCACGCGACACGCCGTGTCTTGCGTGAGTTCTGGCGGTGAAGCGGCAGTTAGCACTCTCCGGGGGAGACTGCTAATCTCCGGTTAGCACTCTCGGGGCCCGAGCGCCAGCGCGGACTCCGGGGTCCACCCCATCTCCACGCGGAGTCGGCCACTGCCCCCATGGGTAGGGGTACGGCTCGCCGTCGCGGGCACGCGTGGAGATCACCACCGTCTTGGAGGACCAAGAACACATGTCGAAGATCATCGCTTTCGACGAAGAAGCGCGCCGCGCGCTCGAGCGGGGCATGAACATCCTCGCCGACGCCGTGAAGGTGACGCTTGGCCCCAAGGGCCGCAACGTCGTGCTCGAGAAGAAGTGGGGCGCTCCCACCATCACGAACGACGGCGTCTCCATCGCCAAGGAGATCGAACTCGAGGACCCGTACGAGAAGATCGGCGCGGAACTCGTCAAGGAAGTTGCCAAGAAGACCGACGACGTCGCTGGTGACGGCACCACCACCGCCACCGTGCTGGCCCAGGCGCTTGTGCGCGAGGGCCTGCGCAACGTGGCCGCCGGTGCCAACCCCATGAGCCTGAAGAAGGGCATCGAGGCTGCGGTCGCCGCCATCAGTGCCGAGCTGCTGGCGAGCGCCAAGAGCGTCGACAG